>NZ_SYUT01000019.1:0-116399 GCF_005146325.1 Vibrio genomosp. F6
CCCTGGAGGGGTTCCCGAGTGGCCAAAGGGATCAGACTGTAAATCTGACGGCACTGCCTTCGATGGTTCGAATCCGTCCCCCTCCACCATATTCTTTTTAGAAAGAACACTAAACCAGCTCATTGAGCTGGTTTTTTTGTATCTATCATCTGGTGATAGGTGATGATGATTTAAAATGGCTAGCGCTTCAAAGCCGGCCCTGATTCAAAACCGTAAACCGCTCAACGCGGCCAAAAGCTCAGAAGTCAAATTACGGATCACAGCTCGCAATCAATTATGACTTATCGAAACCTCGCATTAACCAAAAGATGTTCCTTATCCGAATGGCGGAAAATAAAAAACCTCACTCCCTCCAGAAAAATAATCTGGGTGAAATGAGGCTTATATTTTTTCTTAATGCGTTCCCGCATAAATGTAAGGCACAGTCCTGCTCTCGAATGGAGAACACAAGACTCAGTGTTATCTATCTACTAGCCCAGCAATTAGCGCTTTGCCAACATATACATATACAGAGCTCGAATAAAGCCGCTCAACAATATGAATGTCTTAAAACCAACGCTCTAGAGATGATTTATCTAGCTGTCTAAAGGCACGGTTAAGTATGATCGCCAACTCTTTATAGCGAGGCTTAGGTTTCATTGGCTCTAAGGCACACCCTGTTTCGATAATTTTCTGATGAAGCTCTCTATACCAACCAGCCAGTGCTGGGGGTAATTGTGTTTTTGAACGATTGCCCAACCACCACATACCTTGCAGCGGTAAACTGATCGCAAACAGCGCCACTACAATAGCTTGTGGCATCGCTTGGCCATTTTGAAAAACCATTTGAGTTAAAACACTGATCGCAGCAATCGCAGGCATCACTTTGATGCCAAATTTTGTCGCTTTAATAATACGTTGCTCTGGAAAAATAGGGTTCAGTTCTTTACGAACAGGCCAAATATCCATGTAAGCTTGGCCATCTTTTAAGCTATGCGCTAATCCGACTTTGTTGTTCATACGGCTCTCTCACTAAAAAATAATTGAATAGTTCAACTAAAAGCGCAAAAAATTGATAAAAGTTAATATTCTTTCAAATTTTTTTTGTTATATTTGACGATTATCGCTATCCTTTGCAGGCCCTCATCTCATTGTTGCTGTTATTTTCGATTAAGGCAACCATGAGACGACATCTGCAAGGAATGCACTGGTGATTTTTTTGTAAGAAATCGCTTCTCATTATATGGATATTAAAGTTTTTTTGACCAAGACTAGTACGCACTGCCTGCCAGTTCGTCTATTCTTGTGAGTAATTTTAATCCAAACTGATTTTTATCAGACGAATAACAGGTAGCACTCATGTCTAAGCTGGTTTTAGTTTTAAACTGTGGTAGTTCTTCTCTTAAATTTGCTGTAGTTGACGCAGTATCTGGTGACGAGCATCTAACAGGTCTTGCAGAATGTCTGCATCTTCCTGAAGCTCGTATCAAGTGGAAACTTGATGGTAAACACGAAGCTCAACTAGGTAATGGCGCAGCACACGAAGAAGCACTAGCCTTCATGGTAGAAACTATTCTTGCTTCTAAGCCAGAACTTTCTGAAAACCTTGCAGCAATCGGTCACCGTGTTGTGCATGGTGGTGAAAACTTTACTTCATCAGCACTAATCACTGATGAAGTAATTAAAGGTATCGAAGATGCAGCGACTTTCGCTCCTCTTCACAACCCTGCGCACCTTATCGGTATTAAAGCAGCTCAAAAATCATTCCCAGCACTAAAAAACGTTGCTGTATTTGATACTGCTTTCCACACGACAATGCCAGAAGAAGCTTACCTATACGCGCTTCCATACAACCTATACACAGATCACGGTATTCGTCGTTACGGTGCACATGGTACATCTCACCTATTTATTACTCGTGAGTGTGCCACGCTTCTAGACAAACCTATTGAAGAAGTTAACATCATTAACTGTCACCTAGGTAACGGCGCATCTGTTTGTGCAGTCAAGAATGGCCAATCTGTAGATACTTCTATGGGCCTTACTCCTCTTGAAGGTCTTGTAATGGGTACTCGCTGTGGCGACCTTGACCCTGCTGTTATGTTCCACCTACATGACAAACTAGGCATGAGCGTTGATGAAATCAACACAATGTTCACTAAAGAGTCTGGCCTACAAGGTCTAACTCAAGTAACTTCTGACTGTCGTTTCGTTGAAGACAACTACGGCGAGAAAGAAGAAGCTACTCGTGCAATGGACGTATTCTGTCACCGTCTAGCTAAATACGTTGCAAGCTACACTGCAACTCTAGAAGGTCGTCTTGACGCTATCGTATTCACTGGTGGCATCGGTGAAAACTCAGCGCCAATCCGTGAAATGGTTCTTAACCGTCTTGCATTCTTCGGTATCGAAGTAGATAGCGCAGCTAACCTTAAAGCTCGTTTCGGCGGCGAAGGTACTATCACGACTGAAAACAGCCGTGTACCAGCAATGGTTATCTCTACTAATGAAGAGCTAGTAATTGCAGAAGATACAGCTGAACTAGCAGGTATTTAATCGAATTTTCTGACTAGCTTCACTCGAAGCTAGTCAGATTTTTATCTAAGAAAAATGGGGCTCAACTTTTATTCCTACCCCTATATAAATGTTGGTAGGAACAGGAGTTGAGCTTTTTTCATTCCAATAGTTAAAGGTACTCCTCAATGTCCCGTACTATTATGCTTATCCCTACAAGCGCTGGTGTTGGTCTTACTAGTGTAAGCATGGGTGTTCTTCGCGCGATGGAGCGCAAAGGCGTAAGTGTTTCGTTTTACAAGCCAATCGCTCAACCTCGTAGCGGTGGCGATCAACCAGATCTAACATCAACTATCATTAGCACAAACAGCGACATCAAGATTGGTGAACCAATCGCGATGACTAAAGCTGAAGCGTTGATCGGTAGTGAAAAAATGGATGTACTTCTTGAGTCTGTTGTTGCGCAATACAACAATATCAACAAAGATGCAGAAGTAACGCTAATCGAAGGTCTAGTTCCTACTCGTAAGCACCCATTTGCTAACCAAGTGAACGCGGAAATCGCGAAAACACTTGGCGCGGAGATCGTATTCGTTGCGACTCCTGGTACTGACAACCCTACGCAACTTAAAGAGCGTATCGAAGTAGCATGTTCTAACTTCGGCGGTACTAAGAACAAAAACATTAAAGGCGTAATCATTAACAAGCTAAACGCTCCTGTTGATGATGCTGGCCGTACTCGCCCTGACCTATCTGAAATCTTTGACGATGCAGATAGCGCTCAGCAAGCGAACCTTGAAGTGATGCAGATCTTCAACTCTAGCCCTATCCGTGTTCTTGGCTGCGTGCCATGGAGCATCGATCTAATCGCAACTCGTGCGGTTGATATGGCTAAGCACCTTAACGCTGAAATCATCAACGAAGGTGAAATTGCAACTCGTCGTATTAAGAGCATCACTTTCTGTGCACGTTCTCTACCGCACATGATCGAGCACTTCAAACCAGGTTCACTGCTAGTAACATCTGCAGACCGCCCTGACGTTATCGTTGCTGCAGCTCTTGCTGCGAAAAACGGTGTTGAAATTGGCGCAATTCTACTAACTGGCGGTTACGATATCCCAGAAAGCATTGCTAACCTTTGTGCACCTGCATTTGCGACAGGCCTTCCGATCTTCAAAGCGCAAGGTAACACTTGGCAGACGTCTCTTAACCTACAGAGCTTCAACCTAGAAGTACCTGCAGACGATAAAGAGCGTATCGAGTTCGTTAACGATCACGTTGCAAGCCACATTGATGGCCCTTGGATTGATTCTCTATCTGAAGGCACTCAAGGTATCCGTCGTCTAAGCCCACCAGCATTCCGTTACCAACTAACAGAATTTGCTCGTAAAGCGGCTAAGCGCATCGTTCTTCCTGAAGGTGATGAGCCACGTACTGTTAAAGCGGCTTCTATCTGTGCTGAGCGCGGAATCGCAACTTGTGTACTTCTAGGTAACCCTGAAGAAATTCGTCGCGTTGCTGCACAGCAAGGTGTTGAGCTAGGTGCTGGCGTTGAGATCATCGATTCTGCATCAGTTCGCGAAAACTACGTAGCTCGTCTAGTAGAACTTCGTGGCGCTAAAGGTATGACTGAGGTTGTAGCTCGTGAGAAGCTAGAAGATTCAGTATTCCTAGGCACGATGATGCTTGAAGCTGGTGAAGTTGACGGCCTAGTTTCTGGTGCTGTTCACACAACGGCGAACACAATCGTTCCTCCGTTCCAGATCATCAAGACTGCTCCTGATGCTTCTATCGTATCTTCAATCTTCTTCATGCTTCTGCCTGATCAAGTGCTTGTATACGGTGACTGTGCGATCAACCCAGATCCAACCGCTGAACAGCTTGCTGAAATCGCTATCCAATCTGCAGATTCTGCTGCGGCATTCGGTATCGACCCACGCGTTGCTATGATCTCTTACTCTACTGGTGAATCTGGTAAGGGTGCAGACGTAGATAAAGTACGTGAAGCAACGAAACTTGCTCAAGAGAAACGCCCTGATCTCGTGATCGACGGCCCTCTTCAGTACGACGCAGCAATCATGGAAAACGTAGCTGCTTCTAAAGCGCCTAACTCTCCAGTTGCAGGTAAAGCGACAGTATTCGTCTTCCCAGACCTAAACACGGGTAACACGACTTACAAAGCGGTACAGCGTTCAGCAGACCTAGTGTCTATCGGTCCAATGCTTCAAGGTATGCGCAAGCCAGTAAATGACTTGTCTCGTGGCGCTCTAGTAGACGACATCGTTTACACTGTAGCTCTAACGGCTATCCAAGCAGACCAAGCTGCTCAAGCTGAAGAAAAAGTAGTTAACTAATTTTCTTTTATAGAAAACAAAAACCCTAGATTTTTATCTAGGGTTTTTTATATCTGACAGATATCTTTGTTTTGATCTACGACGGTTTGATCGCCGTAACTTTAACCCAACGGTTTTCGACCGTGCGCTGATTCAAGATCTAACTCTGGCCCCTTGGGTACCACTTGTGTTGGGTTGATCCCTGTATGGCTGTAATAGTAATGACGCTTGATATGGTAGAAATCGGTCGTCTCTTTGATACCTTTAACTTGGTATAACTCTTTTAAGTAACCCTGAATATGGACGTAATCTGAAATTCTCTGCTTGTTACACTTGAAATGGCCGACATACACTGCATCAAAGCGAACCAAAGACGTAAACAATCTCCAATCCGCTTCTGTAATCTTATTCCCCGCTAAATAACGGTGCTCACCAAGATGCGAATCGACTTTATCTAAGGCCGAAAATAGTGCGTCGTAAGCCTCTTCATAAGCATCTTGAGTGGTAGCAAATCCACACTTATAAACGCCATTATTAATATTTGGATAAATATAATCATTCCATTCATCAATTTTCTTCGTCAGTGCCATAGGATAGTAATCATCCGTGTTGCCCGTTAATTCATTAAATTCCGAGTTGAACATACGAATAATTTCAGATGACTCGTTACTCACGATGGTGTTAGTTTCTTTATCCCACAATACCGGCACAGTAACTCGCCCCGTATAATTCGGCTTAGCTTGAGTATAGATTTGATGCATATAGGTATGACCAAACAATGGCTCAGGTAAGCCCATTTTCCAGCCTCCACTCATCATATCCGGACATACAACCGTCACATCGATATGATCGGTAAGATCTTTAAGCTCACGGAAAATCAGAGTTCGGTGTGCCCATGGGCAAGCTAATGATACATATAGATGATACCGGCCACTTTCTGGCTGAAATTGTGCGCCTGCTTTATTCTCTATCCAATGACGAAAACCCGCATCTTCGCGAACAAATTTACCACCATTTGATTTTGTGTCGTACCAGACATCGTGCCAAACACCTCCCACTAACTTACCCATAATCATCTCCTATCTGCCACTGATTCGATAAGGTTTATGAGCCCATTATAAAAAAAGCCAATTCATTCAAAACTAGAATAAATTGGCTTAGTTGTTCAGATAAGTTGAAGAAGTTTAAATACAAAAAAAGCGCGACTCGATAAAGCAGTCGCGCTTAAGCCTGTCACAGGCTGAAATAATGCTTATTTATTTAAGCATCGACCATCAAACAAGAAACCGCATGTCTATCCGATCCCTTAATTGCTGGTTTCTGCTTCGCACATGCCTCTGTTGCAATTGGGCAGCGAGTACGGAACACACAACCAGATGGTGGGTTAATCGGTGAAGGTAAGTCACCTTCTAGCATCTCAATTTTTTTGGCACGTTCAATTTTTGGATCTGGGATTGGAACCGCAGACATAAGCGCACGAGTATAAGGGTGTTTAGGATCAGCAAACAGCGCATCCGACTCCCCTAGCTCAACCGCATTACCTAAATACATCACCAATACACGGTCTGAGATGTGTTTAACAACCGAAAGATCATGAGCAATAAAGACAAGGCTTAGACCTAGCTCTTTTTGTAGCTCTTTCAGAAGGTTAACAACTTGTGCTTGAATCGATACATCCAGTGCTGAAACGGGTTCATCACAGATGATCATCTTTGGTTTAAGGATCAAAGCACGAGCGATACCAATACGCTGACACTGACCACCAGAGAATTCATGCGGGTAACGGTTAATTACGTTTGGTAGCAAACCAACTTTAGCCATCATCTCTTTAACGCGATCTTTCACTTCTTGCTTTGAAAGTTCTGGATAAAAAGTTTCTAGCGGCTCAGCAATGATTGAACCAACTGACATTCTTGGGTTCAGCGACGCCAGAGGATCTTGGAAAATCATCTGAATCTCTTTACGAGTTTCACGACGTTGTACTGATTGCATGCGAGTCAAGTCTTGACCTAACCACATTACTTCACCTTCAGTCGCTTCAACTAGACCGATGATGGCACGAGCAAATGTGGATTTACCACAGCCAGACTCACCAACGACACCTAACGTTTCACCTTCGTATAAACGAACATTAACGCCATCAACCGCTTTCAAATTAGAAGGTTTTGACCATGGCCACGCAGATTTCGAAGCAATGCTGAAGTGGACCTTAAGATCCTTAATATCCAATAATAGTTCTTTATTATCTACACTCATTTTTTCCAAGTCTCCCAATCAGAAAAACATGCACGCTGGCGATCAGTACCAAATGGCTGAAGGATAGGTGCTTCTTGCTTACAACGGTCCATTACGCGGTGGCAACGCTCTTGATAAGGACAACCAGGTGGTAGACGTAGTAAGTTTGGTGGGTTACCTGGAATAGTTGGTAGAATTTCACCTTCTGTATCCAGACGAGGAATTGCTTTCAAAAGACCTTCGGCATATGGGTGGCTTGGTTCGTAGAAAATTTCATCTACTGAACCGTATTCCATAGTACGACCCGCATACATCACAAGAACTTTATCACATGAGCCAGCAACAACGCCTAGATCATGGGTAATCATGATGATTGCGGTATTAAACTCAGATTTCAGTTCGTTCAGCAAATCCATAATCTGCGCTTGAATCGTTACATCCAATGCGGTTGTTGGTTCATCCGCAATCAACAGTTTTGGACGACACAATAGTGCCATTGCGATCATTACACGCTGACGCATACCGCCTGAAAATTCGTGCGGGTACATGGTAATACGCTTACGAGCTTCAGGGATCTTAACCGCTTCAAGCATGCGTACTGATTCTTCAAATGCTTCCGCCTTACCCATGCCTTTATGCAGCATCAACACTTCCATAAGCTGATCGCTTACTTTCATGTATGGGTTCAGTGAAGTCATTGGATCTTGGAAGATCATCGCAATCTGCTCTGCACGTACTTTATTCAGTGCTTTTTCTGGCAGATTAAGGATTTCATTTCCTTCGAATTTTGCACTACCAGAGATAATACCGTTTTTGGCCAGTAATCCCATAATTGCGAATACAGTTTGAGATTTACCTGAACCAGACTCACCAACGATACCTAGGGTTTCACCCTGCTCTAGTGAGAAATTCAAATCATTTACTGCGGTTACGATACCATCTTGCGTGGTAAATTCGACGCGCAGGTCTTGGACATCTAATAAGCTCATCATTCTTTCCTTATTGATTCTTATATACCAAAAGACTTATCTGTCTTTTGGATCTAGCGCATCACGCAGGCCATCACCGATATAGTTGAAACAGAATAGTGTCACAATCATAAATATCGCTGGGAATGTTAATTGCCAAATAGCAACTTCCATTGTTTGTGAGCCTTCTTGAAGTAGAGCGCCCCAACTCGTCATAGGCTCTTGAACACCTAGACCAAGGAAACTCAGGAAAGATTCAGTCAGAATCATACTAGGGACAAGAAGCGTAGAGTAAACCGCGACAATACCTAATACGTTTGGAATGATGTGGCGCTTGATAATATTCCAAGTACTTACACCAGAAACATGTGCTGCTTCGATAAACTCTTTACTACGTAGGCTTAATGTTTGACCACGTACGATACGAGCCATATCCAACCAAGCAATCGCACCAATCGCAACGAAAATTAAGAAGATGTTACGCCCAAAGAAAGTCACCAAAACAATCACAAGGAACATGAATGGAATTGAGTACAAAATTTCAAGAATACGCATCATTGCACGGTCAACTTTACCACCAATAAAGCCAGAAGCTGCGCCGTAAACCGTACCAATTAATACTGCAACCAGTGCGCCCATAACACCAACCATAAGTGAAATTCGGCCACCGATTAAGGTACGAACGAATAAATCACGGCCTAGGCTATCAGTGCCAAACAAGTGATCTGCTGACGGTGCTGCATGCATCGCATACCAGTCCGTATCGTCAAAAGCATATTGGCTCAACATTGGAGCAAAAATTACTGCTAGTGCAATAAGAGTTAAAACAAACAAGCTCACCATCGCCGCTTTATTACGCATAAAACGAATTCGAGCATCTTGCCAAAGACTACGCCCTTCGATCTCTAAGTTTTCAGAGAACTTTTCCAGCGCATCTAGATTTTCTTTTTTAGTTATCATAGGAGCCGTCCTTAGTAACGAATTTTTGGATCAACGTAAGCCAGTAAAATATCAACGATAGCGTTGAATACAATGAAGAGGAAACCAATCAAAATGGTCACACCCATTACTAGCGAGTAGTCACGGTTAAAGGCGGCGTTAACAAATAGCTTACCAATGCCTGGTAGGCCAAAAATAGTTTCGATAACAACTGAACCAGTGATGATACCTACGAAAGCAGGACCCATATAAGAAACGACTGGTAACATTGCAGGTTTCAGAGCGTGTTTTACAACAATGTATGAATAGCTCAAACCTTTCGCTCTTGCAGTACGGATAAAGTTACTGTTTAGAGTCTCGATCATGCTACCACGTGTGATACGTGCGAAAGTGGCAACATACAACATCGACATACCTAATACTGGCAAAATCATGTATTTCATTGACCCATCTAGCCAGCCACCCGCAGGGAACCAACCTAGATTAATGGAAAACATGTAAATCAACGCAGGTGCTAGCACGAAGGATGGCATAACCACCCCGAGCATGGCCGAGGACATGATCGTATAGTCGAGCCAGGTATTTTGCCGCAGAGCCGCGATCGTTCCGACACTGACACCAAAGATAAGAGCAAAAATGAAGGCTACTGCACCAATTTTTGCCGATACAGGCAGAGCAGAAGCTACAAGCTCATTTACTGTAAAGTCTTTGTATTTAAAAGATGGACCAAAGTCACCTTGGATAACATTGGTTAAATAGGTGGTGTATTGCTCAAACACAGGCTTATCAAGGCCGTATTTAGCATTAATGTTCGCCATTACTTGGGGCGGAAGTGTTCTTTCGCTTGAAAAAGGGCTACCTGGTGCAAAGCGCATCAAGAAGAAAGAAACGGTAATCAATACCAACATTGTGGGTATTGCTTCCATCATTCGTTTTAAAATGAATTTCAGCATAATCTCACTCAATCTGTGACAATTTAAATATGGGGAAAGGCTGCATACACTCACTGTGTATGCAGTCTGATATTAAATTTTATTATTATAGGTAACGTTTACTCAGCGATGATGTACATATCTTTAGAGTAAAGTTTATCTTCAGCGTTGTTTTCTGCGTAGCCACCAACATGAGGGTTAACTAGACGCGCAGTTACGTACTGGTAGATAGGAGCAATCGGCATGTCTTTCGTTAGAAGC
This sequence comes from Vibrio genomosp. F6, assembly GCF_005146325.1. Taxonomy (NCBI): domain Bacteria; kingdom Pseudomonadati; phylum Pseudomonadota; class Gammaproteobacteria; order Vibrionales; family Vibrionaceae; genus Vibrio; species Vibrio genomosp. F6. The sequence continues at coordinate 10,162 of NZ_SYUT01000019.1, forward strand.
GCCTCTTGAGCGTAGTAAAGCTCTTTACGTTCTTCTTCAGAAGTGGCACGAATTGCATCAGCAGTTAGCTTATCGTATTCAGCACTCTTGTAGTGAATACCGCCAGTTGTGTTCTTGCCTTCCATTAATGAAGTAAATGTTGATGCTTCATTGTAGTCACCACACCAACCAGCACGAGCCGCTTCGAAATCGCCCTGCTTCTTAGTTTCTAGGTATGTTTTCCACTCTTGGTTTTCAAGAACAACATCCACGCCTAGGTTTTTCTTCCACATAGAGCCAATTGCTACAGCAATTTTCTTGTGGTTTTCAGATGTGTTGTACAGCAGCGTAAATTTAAGCGGGTTAGATTTGTTGTATCCAGCCTCTTCAAGAAGCGCTTTTGCTTTAGCATTACGCTCTTTCTGGCTTAGTTTACCGTAATCTGGAGTTTCAGGGCTGAAGTTCGCAACGATCTCAGGCGTTAGGAAGTAAGCAGGCTTCTGACCTTGACCAAGAATCGCATTTGCTACGATGTCACGATCGATTGTGTAAGAAATTGCTTTACGTACACGAACGTCATCAAATGGTGGCTTATGAGTATTGAAGTTGTAGTAGTAAGTACAAAGGTTACCTTTGATTGCTACAGACTCAGAATGTTCTTTTTGTAGACGACGGAAGTGCTCGTTTGGCAGGCTAGATGTAAAGTCAATTTCGCCTGATAGGAAACGGTTCATTTCAGCAACTTGGTTTTCGATAGGAAGGTAAGTTACTTTTGTTAATACTGTATTTGCGTTATCCCAGTATTTTTCGTTACGAACAAGTTCAATACGCTCGTTCACAACCCAGTTACCAACAGTGAATGCACCGTTACCAACGAAGTGTTCTGGTTTCGTCCACTTGTCGCCATACTTTTCAACAGTTGCTTTATGTACAGGCTTAACTGTTGTGTGACCCATCATCATTACGAAGTACGGTACTGGGCTTTCAAGTGTAACTTCAAATGTATTTGCATCAATTGCTTTAACACCTAAAGTTGATTTGTCTTTTTTCCCTGCAATGATGTCCGATGCATTAACCATCGTTGTCATTTCTAGGTACCATGAGTAAGGTGATGCGGTGTTTGGATCAACTGCACGTTGGAAGCTGTAGACGAAATCGTCAGCCGTTACAGGATCGCCATTTGACCACTTAGCATCTTTACGAAGGTAGAAGGTGAATTTTTTGTTATCTTCTGTTTCCCAACGCTCAGCAACACCTGGAATTGTTTTGCCGTTCGCATCTTGGTTAACTAGACCTTCTAGCAAATCACGAATAACGTGAGACTCAGGAACACCTTCAGTTTTATGAGGGTCAAGAGAAGCAACTTCAGTACCGTTACCACGGACGAGTTCTTGTACTTTTGCTAGTTTAGTTCCAGCTGGGACATCAGCTGCGAAAGTCGTAGTAGAAGTGGCAGCAACTGCCATACTCGCGCCTAGAAGAAGGGCCTGAGTGATTTTATTCTTATACATGCATTTAACTCCAAGTTTTATATTTTGCATCCATGACATCTTGGTAAGCTCACATAAACGGATAGTGATTTAGATTTATTTAGCTCAATTCCTAAGCATAAAAATCTAAAAACTTACTAAGATTGCAGCACACACTATCAATCATTGAACTATTTTGCCATTGAATATGGCAAGAAAACGCTAAACAACTACAGATTGAGCGTATATATAGTACAAATAACTGAAAAAAATCAATGTGCCAGTTTAAATACTAACAATATCTTTAAAAAAGCAGACTTTAGTATCACTACATCTAGCTTGACGCATTTTTGCAGCATCTTATGCTAGATTTGGTACTGAAAATTAACATTTTCTACACGACAGGTCTAATCAAAAGTAACATTTATCCCAATAAACACCTTCATTTGTGAGGGTTATCACCGTTCCCAATAAACGTCAGTATTAATCGCTTGATTAGAACAAATTACAAACAAATGCCGAGTTTATAAATCTCCATTTTTAACATTTACATATATAAACCAAAAAAAAACCGGCTCTAGGCCGGTTTTTACATGCAGGTTATTTCGTTTTTTTGTATCGCTAGTTTTCCCACCGTTCGGCAGCTTTTGCATCCGAATCTCGCGACTCTACCCAACGACTTTCTTGTGTGGTTCGCTCTTTTTTCCAAAATGGAGCACTGGTTTTTAAGTAGTCCATAATAAATTCGCACGCTTCAAATGAAGCACCTCGATGAGCACTAGAAACACCAACGTAGACAATTTGATCGCCAATATCTAAATCACCAACTCGGTGGATCACTCGAACCCCAAGCAGTGACCAGCGAGCCTCCGCTTGGTCGCAGATCTCAGCTAGCGACTTTTCTGTCATTCCAGGGTAATGTTCCAAGCGTAACCCGATAACATTATCGCCTAAATTCATATCGCGAACTTTACCTACAAAGGTTACAACCGCGCCTGCAGATGTCCCTTTTGCCAGTATTTCGTACTCATCAGCAATCGAAAAATCATCATATTGAACTGAAACACGTGGATCCATCATTACCCCCCGGTAACCGGTGGGAAAAAAGCGACTTCATCACCACTTTTAATTTCAGATTCCAGCGGCACTATCGCTTGGTTTACTGCTGCCAATAACTTACCAGGCTCTAACGCTAGTTCCCATTTACCTTCTTGAGCAAACAGATGAGCACGGAGCTCTTCAACCGTCGAGAACTCCTCTTCTAGAGTCAACTCATCGATACCGACAAGCTCTCGGGTCTGCGCAAAAAACAAAACTTTAATCATGCATCCACCTTAAAGTGTCCCGATTTTCCGCCAGTCTTTTCCAACAGACGAACACCGTCAATGATCATATCTTTCTGCACCGCTTTACACATGTCATAGATCGTTAGAGCTGCAACAGAAGCAGCCGTTAACGCTTCCATTTCCACACCTGTTTTACCTGCCAATTTACAGACAGATTCAATGCGAACTTTATTTTCTGACTCAATCGCTTCAAGTTGCACTTCTACTTTTGACAGCAAAAGAGGGTGACAAAGAGGGATAAGGTCCCATGTTTTCTTCGCGGCTTGAATTCCGGCAATGCGAGCAGTGGCAAAGACATCACCCTTATGATGTTGGCCAGATACAATTAACTGCAATGTTTCTGGTGCCATATGAACAAAAGCTTCCGCTCTTGCTTCGCGAACAGTCTCAGATTTTGCAGATACATCCACCATATTCGCCTCACCAGAAGCGTTGATATGAGTAAATTGGTTCATCACTATTTCCTTAGTAAAAACTTAGCGCAACGACTTAAACAGATAGATGCGGCATGAAGTTACAAGGGCGATGACTTGCATCCATTTGCTGTTTGATGATCTTCGTCCAAGCTGTGCGACATGCACCCGTTGAGCCTGGCATTGCGAAAATAACAGTATGGTTAGCAAAGCCAGCGATTGCACGAGATTGAATCGTTGATGTACCGATCTCTTCGTACGAAACAGTGCGGAATAGTTCACCAAAACCTTCTACCTGCTTGTCAAATAGAGGGACCAATGCTTCAGGCGTGCTGTCACGAGAAGTGAAACCAGTACCACCAGTAATCATTACCGCTTGAATTTTTTCGTCTGCAATCCAATTCGATACAACCGCACGAATCTTATACATGTCATCAATTACAATTTTTTTGTCTGCTAGATTATGACCCGCTTCTTGCAACTGCTCAGCTAAGTAACCACCTGATGTGTCATTTTCTTCTGTACGTGTATCAGAAACGGTTAGTACTGCGATATTTGCCGGTTCGAATTTACTTTCAGCGTGACCCATTTGCTCACCTTTTTTAATTTGTTTGGAGTATGTGCACCGCTGACTATGCTCAGCCGTGCATAATTTTATTCGTCTAATTTTGGAGTTTAGCCGCCAATAGAGGCTAGATGTGGTGTCATTCCAGTATTTCCATCTTGCAAAAAGTGGCTTACGGATTTCGTTTGCAGCTGAGCTTGAATACGCTCAATAAGTTCAGCTTCTTGATTGTCCTGCTGCAAGAGATCTCGAAGCTCGACACCATGATCACCAAATAAGCATAGGTGGAGTTTTCCTTTCGCTGAAATTCTCAAGCGATTACAACTCTCACAGAAATTTTTCTCGTACGGCATGATCAGGCCGATCTCACCTTGGTAGTCAGCATGAACGAAAACTTGCGCTGGTCCATCGTTGTGAGAGCGAGCTTTCAAAATCCACCCATTCGCAATAAGCTGGTTACGAATCGCGACACCCGATACATGATGCTTATTAAATAGCTCATCCATTTCGCCCGTTTGCATTAATTCAATGAAACGTAGCTGAATTGGGCGATGTTTAATCCAGTTTAAAAATGCAGGAAGTTCGTGACTGTTTAAATCTTTCATCAGCACGACATTGACTTTAACTTGCTCGTAACCAACTTCAAATGAGCGGTCAATTCCAGACATAACCTCTTTGTATTTATTTTCACCGGTGATCTGATGAAACATACGAGGGTCTAAACTATCAACACTGACATTAATATGCGTCAAACCCGCATCACGCCAGTCAGCAACCTGCTTTTCCATCCGGTATCCATTAGTCGTGGTTGCAACTTTCTGAACACCTGAAGTACTCGCTACAGTTTGGATAATATCGAGGAAGTCTTTACGCAGACTTGGTTCACCACCTGTGATTCGCACTTTAGAAGTGCCACAGTCAGCGAAAGCTTTAACCACCCTTTTGATTTCAGGTAGCGCTAAAAAAGACGAGTTTTTCTGCCCCGAAGGCTGGTAGCCATCAGGTAGACAGTAGGTACACTTAAAGTTACAAACATCAGTAACCGACAAGCGCAAATAATAAAATTTGCGTTGGAATTTATCTTCGAATTGTTGCGCCACGGAACACCTTTCCAAATACGGGAGGCAGAATCATTTCCAATTCAGCCCTTGTGACAACATGTCACTGGCTCAAGTGGCTTATCATAAAAACACTTTACGATTAACGGATGTGCATTTATAACTTAGCCATTAGAGCTCGGAGTTATGGCAGCTATTAATAACTTTGACAGTTCAATAGCAGCTATGGGGTAAAATACTTAAAATCTATTTGTGAATCTAGCCTTAACTTGAAAAAACCTTGCTGATCCCTCAATTTACTCCCTATTGAGTATTAGAGATTAACGAAATATTCTAAATTGTAGTTGGTTATGAATAAAATGAAGAAGAAAAGAATGAATTTATATTCATCAAAGAAAGTGGTCGCAATCGGTGGAGGACATGGATTGGGGCGAATGTTAGCGGCGCTTAAAGATTTTGGTTCCAATGCAACAGGTATTGTCACCACCACTGATAATGGCGGTTCAACGGGTCGTATTCGTCACTGCCAAGGAGGCATCGCTTGGGGAGACACTCGCAACTGCATCAACCAGTTAATTACCGAACCCTCTATCAGTTCGATGATGTTCGAATATCGATTCAAAGGCACAGGTGAACTTGATGGGCATAATCTTGGTAATCTGATGCTAACTGCACTGGATAACTTGTCGGTACGCCCTTTAGAGGCCATCAATCTTATTCGAAATATGCTTGGTGTTGATCTAAATATTGTTCCAATGTCCGAACACCCTTCTGACCTTACTGCACTATCTCTTGAAGGACAGTGGGTAACCGGAGAAACGAACGTTGATGAAATGGAACAAGATCTACGCCGCTTAGATTTATCACCAGAAGTACCGGCAACGAAAGAAGCGGTTTCTGCCATCCTTGAAGCCGACTGCATCATTCTGGGCCCTGGTAGTTTCTTAACCAGTATTATGCCTCCACTCCTCCTGCCCGAGATAGGGAAAGCAATCGCTCAAAATTTAAACGCAAAATTGATATTTGTTGAGAACCTATCACCCGAGTATGGTCCTGCTGGGAGGATGTCGCTGAAACAAAAAATCGAGTGGTGCGAACGTTCATGTCAGGCACGTAAGGTTGACGCTATCTTAGGCGACACACCGCATCCTGAGCTAGAACAAGATTGGAACTGCGTAACGACAGAATTAGCCTCTCCCAACCGCGATTGGCGTCACGATCGAGAGAAACTACAACAAGCCATTGAATCACAACTACTATAGTAAGTTGCGGTCATTAAACGGCGCGACCATTAATTCAACACCGTAATGAATTAAAAAGAGTGAATGACTACTGGCTGACTAAGCCTAGATATTTCACTCTTGTTTCTTGAAGTAACTCAACCATTGCCATGAGATCAATATCGGCATCAATCTGCTGATTCAGTTTAACCTTATTATCCACTTCTACCGCATACGCGCATAATTTTTCCGCACCAAAACTTGCTGCACTACTTTTTAAGGCATGGCTGATTTCTGCGAGATTAGTCATCGCTTTAGCGTTATCACTGCTGGTTAAAATTTCAATGTAAGAGCTTAATTCGCCTAAAAATATATCGAGTAGGATCGGGACATTCTCATCCCCTATATCTCGAGCCAAATCATTGATTTTATCTTGATTTAAAATATTCATATTAAGTACTTTGCTGCTCTTTATTATTCCAATTCTGAAGCTTTCGATAAAGTGTGGAAGGACTTACATCCAAATAGCCTGCCGCTCTTGGAATATTGCCATCACACGCTTTAATCGCTTGCTCAATCGCTGTTTTTTCCGTCAACCATAATGGAAAAATATCCTGTACGGAGATCTCTTCTCGGCGTTTTTTCTCTAGTGACATCTGATTTTCAATCGGGCGATTAAGTGGCGGAGGCAACATATTGAGAGTGATCTCTTTACCATGATTAAGAACCACCACGTTTCTCAGAACATTCTGTAGCTGACGTACATTTCCTGGCCATTCATATTGATTAAATCGGTCGAGAACCTCAGGCGCGAAGCGAACAAAGCCTTTACCCTCTTCGAAAGACATAAAACCAAGCAATGAGTAGGCAATTTCAATGACATCCTCTCCTCTTTCACGCAGTGGTGGCAGATGAAGCGGAATAACATACAGTCGATAGTATAAATCTTCTCTGAAGCGACCTTCTTGTACTTCTTTCCAAGGATCTCGGTTGGTGGCACATACGAAACGTACATCCACACTCTTCATCTTAGAGGAACCTACTTTCTGGAAAGTGCCTGTCTGAATAAAGCGTAATAATTTGGTTTGAAGATCCAAATCCATCTCGCACAATTCATCGAGAAAAAGCGTTCCACCATCGGCTAGCTCCGCCGCACCTTGCCGATCAGTTGCCGCGCCAGTAAATGCACCTTTAACATGCCCAAACAGTTCACTTTCAATCAAATCTTTAGGTATCGCAGCACAGTTAATCGCAATGAATGGTTTATCACCACGTTTGCTTGCGGCATGAATCGCTTCTGCACACACCTCTTTACCCGTACCACTTTCACCTGTGATGAAAATACTGGCTTTACTGCTAGCGGCAGAATCAATGGTGCGGTATACCGCCTGCATTGTTTGGCTACTGCCGATAAAACCTTGGTAATTTTGATTATGAGGGTTTTCCGATTCGTTCTTTAATTTCGTCGCTTTACGAATCGCATTATTAACGGTGACTCTTAACCGATCCGCCTCACAAGGTTTAATTAAAAAGTCTTGAGACCCATGGCGCATCGCTTCAACAGCAGTATCAATTGAGCCATGTGCAGTCATAAAAATAACCGGAACATCAGGATAAGATTGTTTCACTGCGAAGAGTACGTCCATACCTGTCATATCGGGTAAACGTAAATCGAGTAGAATAAGATCAGGCGTGCGGTGGTTTAAACTATTGATAGCATCTCGCCCAGTGCCAACAATATTAATATCAATACCCAAAGGGGTTAGATAAGAGCGATACAGCGCCGCAACGGAGGCCGTATCTTCGACCATCAGTAAATACTTAGATTTCTGAGTTTCTGGAGTTTGTTGCATAACCTAGCCATTTTATTATTGCATTTTGTTTAATAATCGCATTACGAGTTGCATTATGCAAATATAACAATGTGTACAATCAACTAAATGTTCTAACCATTCGTTTTGTATAGAATTATTGTTGGCATGCCGTATGCAAATATAAAAGTGGCCTTCGGGTCACCTAGCCAACTGACGTTGTTAGTGAAGTTATTCTTCACAAATTAAAGCCAGCAGAATCTTTCTACTGGCTATTTTTTTGTTTCAATTTCCGCGAGCATAACCCCAACATTGAAGGTTAGCTATTTGCTATAAACTGAGCCCTTAATTTCTCTATTTCATCACGTTTAGCCGCTGCTAGTTCAAATTCTAAATTCTGCGCATACTGGTACATTTCACCTTCAAGTTTACTGATCGCTTTATCGAGTTGCTGCGGCGAAAGCACCTCATACGCAGCGGAAGACTCGGCCACTTTAGATAGCGGTACTTGCTTCGATTCACGCTGTTTTCTTGACTTGGTAATATCCCCCAGCTCCATAATATCTTTAATATTACGTTTGAGAGCTTGTGGCACAATTCCCTGCTCTTCATTGTATTGTTGCTGCTTTATACGGCGTCTTCCGGTTTCATCAATCGCTTTTTTCATCGACTTGGTGATTCTGTCACCATATAAAATTGCTTTACCCTCTAGATTTCGTGCCGCACGTCCAATCGTCTGTATGAGAGATCGTTCGGAACGTAAAAAACCCTCTTTATCGGCATCCAAAATTGCCACTAAAGACACCTCAGGCATGTCTAACCCTTCTCTTAGTAAGTTGATGCCCACTAACACGTCAAACTCGCCTAATCTTAAGTCTCGAATAATTTCAACTCGCTCTACGGTATCAATATCAGAATGTAAATAGCGAACTTTGACATCATGCTCATGTAAGTACTCGGTGAGATCTTCTGACATACGCTTTGTGAGTGTGGTAACCAAAACTCGCTCACCTTTCGCGGATCGTATGCGAATTTCAGAAAGTAAATCATCGACCTGCGTAGCAACCGGACGAACTTCGATCTCTGGATCGAGCAACCCTGTCGGACGTACGACCTGATCTGCAATGTCATCGCCTGATTTGTCTAATTCATAATTGCCTGGAGTTGCCGACACAAATATGGCTTGCGGGGCAATGGATTCAAACTCATCAAACATCATTGGACGATTGTCTAGCGCTGACGGTAACCGAAAGCCAAACTCTACCAAGGTCTCTTTACGAGAACGGTCACCTTTATACATGGCACCAATTTGCGGAACCGTAACGTGAGATTCATCGATGACAAGCAGCCCATCCCTAGGAAGGTAATCAAACAGTGTTGGTGGTGCTTCACCTTCTTTACGTCCACTCAAATAACGAGAATAGTTTTCGATGCCTGAGCAGAAACCGAGTTCATTCATCATCTCAAGATCAAACAGAGTTCGCTGCGAGATCCGTTGCTCTTCCACCAGCTTATTATTCTCTTTCAGGTAGCTTTGACGCTCTTCGAGCTCTTTGCGGATTTTCTCTATGGCTTCAAGTATTTTCTCTCTCGGAGTGACATAGTGAGTTTTAGGATAGATCGTATAACGTGGTAGATCTCGCTGCTTCACAGCCCCCGTCAATGGGTCAAAAATACTAATACAATCAATTTCGTCATCAAACATCTCGATTCGAACCGCATCTTGTTCAGATTCAGCAGGGAATACATCAATAACTTCGCCACGGACTCGGAACTGACCCCGTTCAAATGTCATGTCATTTCGAGAATACTGCAATTCAGCCAAGCGACGTAAAATATCACGCTGATCTAAGATATCGCCCCTGCGTATATGCAGCATCATTTTCAAATAGGAGTCAGGATCACCAAGACCATAAATTGCAGAAACCGACGCAACAATAATCGCATCCTTTCTTTCTAGTAGTGCTTTTGTTGCTGACAGTCGCATCTGCTCGATGTGTTTATTAACTGCTGCGTCTTTCTCAATAAAGGTATCAGTGGTTGGCACATAAGCTTCTGGTTGGTAGTAATCGTAGTATGAGACAAAATATTCCACAGCATTATTAGGGAAAAATGATTTCATCTCCCCGTATAACTGAGCGGCTAACGTTTTATTTGGTGCCAGAATGATCGCAGGTCGTTGCGCTTCTGCAATCACATTTGCAAGAGTAAATGTTTTGCCTGATCCAGTAACGCCTAACAATGTTTGATGAGCGAGACCGTTATCTAGCCCTTCTAATAGCTGTTTTATCGCTGTTGGCTGGTCCCCTGAAGGTTTGTATTCAGATACCAAATCAAAAACTTTGCTCATGTTTGTCTCTACCTATTGCTGCTCAAATCCGGAGAGTGACATTGTCGCCATAGGTCACACATAGATGCAACTTAAACCTTTAAAAAAATGGACAACAATGGTTAGAAATAGCGCTAGATTCTGTTTTTTATATTTGCTATTATCTTCGCCCCATCAGGTTTTATTCGTACTTTTCTCAAAATTTTTCATCCACGACTTTTCCCCAATAATACCAATGTTATCCCCAATTTTATTTATTCTAAAAAATAGATAAAACACCAAGCCAAACAAAATATCTTAAAATCAATAAGTTAATGGTAATACTGTTTTGCTGTTACTTTCCTTTATTATGTCCAAAACAGTTATCAAACTTTAACTAACACACTTATCCACAAATTTGGTGGATAAGTAAACCAAGCCCAAAGCCAGTAAGGGCTACGAAAAAGTAAAGTTTTTTTTCAATAAATAATTTTAATTTTATCGCTAATTTTCTATTGACAGGCATTAAATCTGTCGTTAATATTCGCCCCGCTTTCAAGCAATTCCCCCTTAGTTCAGTTGGTAGAACGGCGGACTGTTAATCCGTATGTCGCAAGTTCAAGTCTTGCAGGGGGAGCCAATTTTAAAGAAGCCGTATCTTAGGATACGGCTTTTTGCGTTCTAAGCTGCGGCATTTCATTCTCACCACCGATTTCCATGATTTTGCGACTAATTTTCCATCATCTATATAAAACCTTAGCTTTACTTGGTTGTTATTAAACTCGCAAAGCAGGATAATATTGGGATCGGAATTTCAGACTAAAATTATTATGACCGAATATTTTTTGTTGTTAGTCGGCACAGTGCTGGTAAACAACTTTGTACTAGTGAAGTTTTTAGGGTTATGTCCATTTATGGGTGTTTCTAAGAAATTAGAGACCGCAATAGGTATGGGCCTTGCCACTACGTTTGTGCTAACTCTGGCATCGGTATGCTCATATCTCGTTGAAAGCTATATTCTTGCTCCATTAGGAATCGAATACTTACGAACCATGAGCTTTATCCTCGTGATCGCTGTTGTGGTGCAGTTCACCGAGATGGTAGTTCACAAAACGAGTCCTACTCTCTATCGTTTATTGGGTATATTCTTACCCCTCATCACCACTAACTGTGCGGTTTTAGGGGTAGCGTTGCTGAACGTGAATGAAAACCACAACTTTATTCAATCCATTATTTATGGCTTTGGTGCTGCGGTAGGTTTCTCTCTGGTTCTTATCCTATTCGCATCAATGCGTGAACGAATTTCTGCGGCTGATGTTCCCGCCCCATTTAAAGGCGCGTCAATTGCAATGATAACCGCAGGGTTAATGTCTCTGGCATTTATGGGCTTTACTGGTTTGGTGAAGTTGTAATGAATAGCATTCTAATCGCAATACTTGCCTTGGTTGTTCTTGCCGCCGTTTTTGGTGTCATTCTTGGTTTTGCATCTATCCGCTTCAAAGTGGAAGCTGACCCAATTGTCGACCAAATAGATTCCATTCTTCCACAAACTCAATGTGGTCAGTGTGGCTACCCTGGTTGTCGTCCGTATGCTGAAGCGATCGCCAATGGTGACAAGATCAATAAATGCCCTCCCGGCGGTCAAGCCACCATTGAAAAGCTCGCTGACCTAATGGGTGTAGAAGCAGAAGACTCCGCCCACGACTTAACAAACAACATCAAAACGGTCGCCTTCATCCACGAAGATATGTGCATTGGCTGCACTAAATGCATCCAAGCTTGTCCTGTCGACGCTATTGTCGGAGGCACTAAAGCGCTTCATACCGTGATAAAAGATGAATGTACAGGTTGCGATCTCTGTGTAGCACCTTGTCCTACTGACTGCATCGAGATGATCCCACTTGAAACAACAACTGAAAATTGGAAATGGCAAATGAACACGATTCCTGTTGTTGATATTACCAACTCAGATGTAGGTAGCTCTCAGCCGCCACACTCTCAAGCATAAGGATTGGTATGTTGTCATTAATTGAACAAATTCGTACTGGCGCACTGTGGGACTTTCCTGGTGGCGTTCATCCTGCCGAAAACAAAATGCAATCAAATCAACACGCTATTTCAAATGCTTCAATACCGAGCGAGCTAGTTTTACCGGTTAAGCAGCATATAGGTAAAGCGGGTGACTTAATTGTTAGTGTGGGCGACCGAGTGCTTAAAGGGCAAGCCTTAACAAAATACACCATGAGTTTTATGCTGCCTGTTCACGCTCCAACATCTGGCACGATCACCGCTATTGAACCAAGAACCACCGCTCATCCTTCTGGCTTATCCGAGCTTTGTATCGTAATCACACCGGACAATAAAGAGGAGTGGATTGAGAGAACGACTCATCCCGATTTTTCACAACTCCCTTCTGAACAGCTAATTGAGATCATTCGACAAGCGGGTGTTTCCGGTATGGGTGGCGCAGGATTCCCAACAGCAAAGAAAATTCAATCTGGATTGGCGAAAACCGACATTCTGATCATCAATGCTGCTGAATGTGAACCTTACATCACTGCTGATGATAAATTGATGCAAGAGCACGCCGACGAACTTATCCAAGGTATCGAAATTGTTGAGCAGATTCTTAAGCCAGAACTCACCATTATTGGTATTGAAGACAACAAACCTGAAGCGGTTAAAGCGCTAGAAATTGCAGCGATTAACAAGAATATTGTTATTCGTGTGATTCCAACGAAGTACCCTTCAGGTGGCGAAAAGCAGCTGATTAAGATCCTCACTAACAAAGAAGTACCTGTAGGTAGCATTCCAGCTGACATTGGTATTTTGGTTCAAAACGTTGGATCACTGCACGCAATAAAACGTGCCGTTGTTGATGGGGAGCCGCTGATAAAACGAGTCATCACACTCACCGGAAAAACATTTAAGCAAGAGCGCAATGTATGGGCGCTTATTGGCACACCTGTTCAGGATTTGCTTAATGAGTTTGGCTATAGCGCAGATAAAAAATTCCCGCGCTTAATCATGGGCGGGCCGATGATGGGATTCGCTCTCCCTCATGCGATCGTACCAATCACTAAAACGACCAACTGTATTTTAGCTCCAACTCGTAAAGAGATTGCACCAAATCGTCGTGAAATGGCGTGTATTCGATGCAGCCAATGTGCGGAAGCTTGTCCTGCCTCTTTATTGCCTCAGCAACTCCAGTGGCATGCAAGAGCCGAAGAATACGACAAATGTGAAGAACTCAATTTAAAAGATTGTATTGAGTGTGGCGCTTGTGCCTTTGTTTGCCCGAGTGAAATACCGCTAGTGCAATACTACCGACAAGCGAAATCGGAAATAAAGACTCGTAAACAAGAAGCGGATTCTGCCGAAAGAGCTCGAATTCGTTTTGAAGAGAAAAACGCACGTCTTGAACGAGATAAAGCAGAACGAGAGAACCGATTTAAAAAAGCCGCCGATAACCGTCGCCAAGAGATGAAAAAAACGGGCGGTGATGATGCTATTGCTGCTGCAATTGCTCGTGTTAAAGCTCAGCAATCAACCACAGAACAACCAGAAAAAACCGTAAAACCTGCCGTTGCCGCTGCGATTGCCCGTACAAAAGCAAAACAAGCTGCAGCGCAGAATGACGGTAAATCTGAGCCTGATAATTCAGAGATGATGAAATTACGTGAAGAGCGTAAACGTCAGGCAAGAGAGAGAAAAGCAAACAAAGAAGCCACCGCTGATAGCTCTGAGGCTCCGAGTAAAAAAGACGCTGTAGCTGCCGCCATCGCTCGTGCTAAAGCTCGTAAAGCAAAACAAGCAGAATCGGAAACTGTTGACGCTGCTGAAACCGTTCAAGCAAGTGATGATCTAGCCGTCGAAAGCGCAGAACAAGCGCCAGCCGCAGATCCTAAAAAAGCAGCTGTTGCCGCCGCCATCGCTCGCGCTAAAGCCCGCAAAGCAAAGCAAGCGGAATCGGAAACCGTTGACGCTGTTAAAAGCGTTCAAGCAAGTGATGAGCTAGCCGTCGAAAGTGCAGAACAAGCGCCAGCCGCTGATCCTAAAAAAGCGGCGGTTGCCGCTGCCATCGCTCGTGCTAAAGCCCGTAAGGCGAAACAAGCGGAATCGGAAACCGTTGACGCAGTTAAAACCGTTCAAGCAAGTGATGAGCTAGCCGTCGAAAGCACAAAGCAAGCGCCAGCCGCTGATCCTAAAAAAGCAGCTGTTGCCGCCGCCATCGCTCGCGCTAAAGCCCGCAAAGCAAAGCAAGCGGAATCGGAAACCGTTGACGCTGCTGAAACCGTTCAAGCAAGCGATGAGCTAGCCGTCGAAACCACAGAGCAAGCGCCAGCCACGGATCCTAAAAAAGCGGCCGTTGCCGCCGCCATCGCTCGCGCTAAAGCCCGTAAAGCGAAACAAACAGAATCGGAAACAAAAACCGCCTCAGGTGCAGAGATCGATTCAGATACGCTACAAAAGAAAGATTTACTGGCTGACTTAGTCGAACTTGAAGTCGCAGAGCAAGCACCACCAGCCGATCCGAAAAAAGCAGCTGTCGCGGCTACCATTGCTCGTGCGAAAGCGCGCAAAGCACAAACGGAAAAAACAGAAATGACACCGACATTGGACGCAGATGTCGATACGGTTCAAGAAACATCTAAAACGAAAAACTTACTGGCGGATATCGTGGAACTTGAAACTACGGAACAAACACCAGCAGTTGACCCGAAAAAAGCCGCCGTCGCAGCAGCCATTGCTCGCGCCAAAGCACGTAAAGCAAAACAGATGCAAGATAACGAGGAGAATGAGTAATGGCCTTTTTTATTGCCAGCTCGCCACACGCGCATAGCCGTCGTAGCACACCCGATTTGATGAAGTGGGTTGCAATTTGCGCACTACCGGGATTAATTGCTCAAACCTACTTTTTTGGATGGGGAACCCTAATTCAACTGGTTCTTGCAATTGCTGTCGCTGTTACCCTAGAAGCAGGAGTAATGCTACTTCGAAAACGATCTCCGCTCTCCGCGTTAAGAGACAACAGTGCCTTAGTCACCGCATGGTTACTTGCCGTTGCTATTCCTCCCCTTTCACCTTGGTGGATTATCGTTATCGGTCTGTTTTTTGCCATCGTAATTGCAAAACATTTGTATGGTGGAATTGGTCAAAACCCATTTAACCCCGCAATGGTGGCTTATGTGGTTTTATTGATCTCATTCCCAGTTCAAATGACGAGTTGGATTGCTCCCGACCAATTAGTCGCTGACAGCATGTCATTTAATAACGCTTTTTCATTGATATTCAGTGGCTTTAATACTGAAGGGCTATCTCTACAGCAGATCCGTGTAGGGATTGATGGCGTCACTATGGCAACACCATTGGATGCCTTTAAAACGGCACTTCATGCTGGGAACACAACAAGTGAAGCACTGGCGCAACCACAATTTAGCGGCATCGCTGGAATAGGATGGGAATGGGTTAACCTAGCGTACTTAGTCGGTGGGTTAGCCTTGATAAAACTTAGAGTGGTTCAATGGCATATCCCTGCCGCATTTTTAGGTGGTCTAGTAATTACCAGTAGCTTATTCATGCTGCTTACGCCAGGAGAAACGGCATCACCTATTTTACATCTACTATCGGGCGCAACCATGCTTGGAGCATTTTTTATCGCTACCGATCCAGTATCAGCTTCGACAACAATTAAGGGTAGGCTCATTTATGGCACTTTCATTGGTGCTTTGGTCTTCATCATTCGCAGTTGGGGCGGTTTTCCTGATGGCGTCGCCTTTGCTGTACTCTTAGCTAATATGTGCGTGCCTCTTATTGATTACTACACAAAACCTAGAACATACGGGCATTAAGGAATCATATGCTAACCGCGATTAAAAAAAACGGTCTGACACTTGCGATCTTTGCCTGCGCATCAACAGGTTTGGTCGCTGTCACCCAGTATCTAACTAAAGATGCCATTCAACAGCAGGAAGAAGCGCAACTATTATCGGTTCTCAACCAAGTGATCCCTCCGGCGCTTCATGACAATGAACTGTATCGTTCATGTACACTAGTAAACGATCCTGCCTTAGGGACGAACCAATCAATGCCCGCTTATATTGCGACTCTGAATGGCGAGCCGAGCGCTATTGCAATAGAAGCCATTGCCCCTAACGGATATAACGGTGCTATAAAACTGATTGTTGGCATTAAGGCCGATGGCAGCATTACTGGGACACGAGTCTTATCGCATCAGGAAACTCCCGGCTTAGGTGATAAAGTCGATCTACGCGTATCGGACTGGATATTAGGCTTTACCGGGAAAAAACTGACTGAGCAGAATGAGTCTGATTGGAAAGTAAGGAAAGATGGCGGACAGTTTGATCAATTTACTGGGGCAACAATCACGCCAAGAGCCGTTGTAGGGTCAGTTAAAGATACCGTCTCTTACGTAAACAAAAATAGTCATACTTTATATAACCAAGCATTTAACTGTGGAGGCAGCGATGAGTGATCATAAAACCCTGATCAAAAACGGTTTATGGGACAATAACCCAGCCTTAGTTCAGTTACTTGGCCTATGCCCCCTGCTTGCGGTTTCATCCACAGTAACGAATGCTCTTGGGCTAGGTATTGCTACCCTGCTCGTTCTAGTGGGTTCAAATGTTATTGTCTCATTAGTTCGAGATTACGTACCTAAAGAGGTCCGAATTCCAGTTTTTGTCATGATCATCGCTTCTTTAGTCACTTGTGTTCAACTACTGATGAACGCCTATGCGTATGGCTTATATCTATCACTTGGTATTTTCATCCCTCTGATTGTCACTAATTGCATTATTATTGGCCGAGCAGAAGCCTTCGCGTCAAAAAATGCCGTTCTACCGTCAGCCCAAGATGGCTTTTGGATGGGGTTAGGCATGACATCCGTTCTGGTTCTACTTGGAGCAATGCGCGAACTCATCGGTAACGGAACGCTATTTGATGGAGCCGATCTGCTACTTGGTGACTGGGCCGCATCACTTCGTATTGAAGTCTTTCATTTTGATAACAGTTTTCTACTCGCATTACTTCCACCGGGAGCATTCATCGGTGTTGGTTTTCTTATCGCACTGAAAAACGTAATCGATACTCGAAATAAAGCCAAGCAGCCAAAACAAGAAAAAGCCGTCATTGAACGCGCACGAGTGACGAGCTAAAAACATCAAATACTTACATGTATTGATAAATACCATATAAAAACAATTATAAATAAAACCGTACTCTAGAAGCAGCCAACATGAACAAAATAAAACGTATTGAAATACTCAAACGGCTCCGAGAAAATAATCCGAAGCCAGAAACAGAACTCAATTGGAACAGCCCTTTCGAGCTTTTAATTGCCGTTCTTCTTTCCGCTCAAGCAACCGATGTGAGTGTCAACAAAGCAACAGATAAGCTGTATCCGGTTGCCAATACTCCTCAAGCGATATTCGACCTAGGTGTCGATGGGGTAAAAGAATATATAAAGACGATTGGGCTTTTTAACTCCAAAGCTGAGAATATCATCAAAACCTGTCGCCTATTGTTAGATAAGCATAATGGCGAAATTCCTGAGAACCGTGAAGCACTGGAAGCTTTACCTGGTGTGGGAAGAAAAACCGCAAACGTTGTGCTTAATACCGCCTTTGGTTGGCCGACCATTGCCGTTGACACCCACATTTACCGTGTGTCTAACCGCACCAAGTTTGCTATGGGGAAAACAGTGGATGATGTTGAAGCCAAGTTACTTAACGTCGTACCGAAAGAGTTCAAGCTTGATGTTCATCACTGGTTAATTCTTCATGGACGTTATACTTGTATAGCCAGAAAACCTCGCTGTGGCAGTTGCCTTATCGAAGATTTATGTGAGTTTAAAGAGAAAACTGACGTATAGAAAGGCGCTAAAAAATTGAGAAACGATTTCAAATACAATAGCTAGGAGCAAATCATGTCAAACGGTCGTATTCTTCACACAATGTTTCGTGTGGGTGATTTAGACAAATCTATTGAGTTTTACACCAATGTAATGGGTATGACTCTACTGCGTAAAAATGAAAACACTGAATATAAATACACACTTGCTTTCCTAGGTTATGGAGACGAGTCACAAGGTTCTGTGATTGAGTTGACTTATAACTGGGGCACAACTGAGTATGATCATGGTGGTGCATTTGGTCATATCGCTATTGGTGTTGATGACATTTATAAGACTTGCGATGCAATTAAAGCGGCGGGTGGGAATGTCACTCGTGAAGCGGGCCCTGTAAAAGGTGGGTCAACTCACATCGCATTTGTTAAAGACCCTGATGGTTACATGATTGAACTCATTCAGAATAGCCAAGCATCGTCTGGCCTGTAAGCTCGAACGAGTCGTGACCAACATGCTATAAATGATACACGCTATCAATGGCAATAGGGCAGTACAACACTGCCCTATTTTTTTAATATCAGATTTGAGTTCGTCCTAGAGATATCACCACACGGCGGTTTTTATCTTTACCAATTGGCGATGAATTATCTGCAATTGGACGACGTTTACCATAACCCTGCACTTGAATTCTATTTTCCGGTAATCCCAGCGATTTAAAATATTCGCGTAATGAATCTGCACGACGTTCAGATAAATCCTGAGAGCTAGATTTACTGCCGTTAGAGTCGGTATAGGTCGCCACAAGAACCAAGTCGATATCTTGATTGTATCGTACATAATCTGCAATTTGGCTTAAGCGTTTTCGTGATGCTTTATTTAATTTGTCACTATCGCGCTCATAATGAAGAATCGTAAACGAAATATCCTCGAACGAATAAGGCAATAAATTGCTGATACAATCGCTAAACACATTGTATTTTGCTTGGAATAAAACCGACGACAAAGCGACTTCAATTCGCTGATCACGACTCTGCCAATCTTGATAACTGAAAGTCGGATAGCGACCTTTCTCCAATTCCCCCAAAATCCCCCAAGCAGTTTGCCCACCAATATACCCATCAAATTGTTTAAAGAATTTGATGTTAGTGATTCGATCAGCATTTTCACCCGGCCTCCATGCAGGAGGCATAGAAATGAGACTCACATTGCGAGTTTCCCCCATCGGGCGTCTCATTTTTAGTTCAAAATCGAGATTGATTTTTTTACCCGCGGCTGATGAAAACTCTGCATCACCATAGTTTGGTATTGGGTGAACCAAACGGCACTCCAACGGTGAGTTGGTTATCATTTCCCAATTAGATTGTTGAGGCGTCGCTACATAACGCTTTTCTATCGCCATAGAAACAGGTGATACCAAAACGGACATCAGTAAACTACTTGTCACGACCAATTTATTCATAAGGGCGAATATCTCTCAATTACGGTTCTACACGGCGACATATTGCCGTTTATTTTTATACCTTCAATTATGCAAAAACCTCGCCAAATAGTTATTTATCTTTTGGTTATTATTCTATTTCTTTGGTTTTTATCACTGTTAGAATCTGCAATAATGCAGGCACTGTTACCCAGATTTGAGCCAACATGACTGTAAAAAATGAAGCACTAACCCTAAAGAAACGCTTTCGTGGCTATTTTCCAGTAGTTATTGATGTAGAAACCGCAGGATTCAATGCGGAAACCGATGCGCTTTTAGAAATTTGTGCTATCACATTACGAATGGATGAACATGGTGATCTGCACCCAGCCTCGACTATTCACTTCCATGTTGAACCTTTTGAAGGGGCAAACCTAGAAAAAGAAGCGCTTGAATTTAATGGCATAAGAGACCCATTTAGTCCTTTACGTGGCGCCGTCAGTGAACAAGAAGCACTCAAAGAGATCTACAAATTAGTTCGAAAAGAGCAGAAAGATGCCAATTGTAGCCGAGCGATCATGGTTGCTCATAATGCTACTTTCGACCTAAATTTCGTTAATGCAGCAAGTAACCGCTGCAAATTAAAAAGAGTCCCTTTCCATCCTTTCGCTACTTTTGACACAGCAGCGTTAAGTGGCCTCGCCTATGGCCAAACCGTTCTGGCTAAGGCTTGTAAAACTGCAGGGATGGATTTCGACAATAAAGAAGCGCATTCGGCACTATACGATACTCAAAAAACAGCTGAACTCTTCTGCGGCATCGTCAATAAATGGAAAGCCTTAGGTGGCTGGCCGCTTATTGAAGAGGCCGAAACAAATCAATAAAACTTTTACTCTTCTCTAATAAAGACGAGCTAAACACAACTTAACCGAGAAAAATATGAATCCTGTTGTTATTTCCGTATGTATCATGCTGGTTTTAGCATTGATGCGCGTGAATGTCGTTGTTGCATTGACATTTAGTGCCATCATTGGTGGACTGGTTTCAGGAATGAGTCTTAATGACGCTGTTTCTGCCTTTGAAAGTGGCTTAGGCGGTGGTGCTACTATCGCTCTTAGCTACGCCATGTTGGGCACTTTTGCTGTCGCCATATCTAAATCAGGTATTACCGATTTACTGGCTCAAAACGTCATCAAGCATATCCATGGCAAAGAAAATGCCGCTGCCAGTACTGGCCTTAAATACATTGTATTGGTTGCTCTTGTGCTCGTAACGATGTCATCTCAAAATGTCATTCCCGTGCATATCGCCTTTATTCCAATTTTAATCCCACCTCTTTTGGCAGTATTTGCAAAACTAAAGTTAGACCGTCGCCTTGTTGCTTGTGTTTTGACATTTGGTTTAATCACGCCATATATGGTGCTACCTATTGGTTTCGGCGGGATCTTTCTGAACAATATTCTGCTGAAAAACCTGCATGATAATGGCTTAGACGGTGTGGTGGCGAGTCAAGTTCCAACCGCAATGTTACTCCCGGCTATGGGTATGATTTTTGGTTTACTGACCGCTATTTTCTTTAGCTACCGCAAGCCACGCGAATACAAAGAGACGGAGTTAACCGTCGTTCATAACGAGCCTGCAGCGATTAACAAAAAACACATTCTGGTTGCCTTAGTCGGTATTATCGTCGCATTAACTGTGCAACTTTATACTGGCTCGATGATCATCGGTGCTTTAGCTGGTTTCATGGTATTTACTTTTGGTGGCGTCATTGCTTGGAAAGAGACTCACGATGTCTTTAGCAAAGGCATTCACATGATGGCAATGATTGGCTTTATTATGATCGCAGCCGCTGGGTTCGCCGCAGTAATGAAGCAAACGGGTGGTGTCGAATCTTTGGTTCAAGCACTATCAACCAGTATTGGGGATAACAAACCTTTAGCCGCACTGCTGATGTTGATTGTTGGTCTACTTGTTACGATGGGAATTGGCTCATCATTCTCGACGATTCCAATTCTTGCAACCATTTACGTCCCACTTGCACTCGCTTTCGGTTTTTCTCCAATGGCGACCATTGCTCTGGTTGGTACAGCTGCCGCTCTTGGTGATGCCGGTTCACCAGCTTCCGACTCAACCTTAGGCCCGACCTCTGGTTTGAATGCCGATGGACAACATGAACACATTTGGGAAACCGTTGTCCCAACTTTTATTCACTATAATATCCCACTGATCATCTTTGGTTGGATTGCGGCAATGGTGCTTTAAACGACATGGGCGAGTAAACATTTTTATTCGCAAATGATACGTTTCACCTGCCGATCAAAAATGCGCTAAATAGTTAGCGCATTTTTTATATCTATTGTTTATTGCTGAGCTTTACTTATTGAGTGACACTAGTTCGACAATTTTCTCTCGAATCACTTTTAATGTCGGTTCTGTAGATTGGTAATCAACTGCAACTGGGAAGTAACTATCATTCACCTGAAGAACTAAGCTTGGGTAAGAGTGCACCCCAAGGCTACGAGATAAGCTTAATTGATCGTCGAATTCTTCTTCTACCACTTTTCCATTAAGGTCATTAATGAATAACGGTAGGTCTAACCCTAACTCCTCAGCCAACTGCTGATGAGTGTCAACATCGTGCGGAGGCATCGCTCGCAAGTAATAGGCATGTTGAATCGCTTCCAACATCTCTTGATAGCGATCTTGAAAACCTGCCGCGATAACGGCACGACACGCAGGATAAGTAGTTCTAACTGGCTGACATGTTGTCCAATACTCATGATTGAACTCCGTGCCTAATTGCTCTTCGATCTGGTGCCAAATACTTTGTAATTTCTGCTGCATTTCTAGCGGCATCGGAACATCAGAGTCAGGAGCAAGCCCTCCCATTAAATATTCAAACTCAATGCTACTCGGCAATTGCTGCTTGAGTAATTCTAACGTTGGCTTATAGCCCCAACACCAACTGCACATTGGATCGTGTACGTAATACAGTTTTACTTTCATCGCCTATCTCCGCCACTCATAATCTTGAGGCATTCGTATTTGAGATCAAAAAAGGAGCTATATTAGCTCCTTTTATACTACTCTGGAAAGTTAATGATCCAGACGATTACTCTTCATCACCAGTAACTTTAGCCACAGCTTCTTTTACTAATGGTTGAAGTTCACCTTTTTGGAACATTTCCAAAATGATATCACAACCACCAATTAGCTCACCGTCAATCCATAGTTGAGGGAAAGTCGGCCATTGTGCATAAGCAGGAAGCTCCGCACGGATATCTGGGTTTTGTAGGATATCTACGTAAGCAAATTTCTCACCACATGCCATTAATGCTTGTGATGCTTGTGAAGAAAAGCCACAGCTAGGTAGCTTAGGAGAGCCTTTCATGTATAAAAGTACTGTGTTTTCTTCGATTTGCTGTTTGATTTTGTCGATAGTTTCCATCGGATCCTCTTAATGGATGTACTGCAGTCATTAAGAACATTCTAACCCATTAGCCAAGAATAAAAAGCACATAATATTTGTGGTTATGAGAGGTAAGTAATAGAAACAATACAATTACAATAATTTTTCATTTATGCCTTTTAATAAAGTAAAAACTTGCTAAAATAAATCCAAGTCAGAATTCGACGAATACCGATGCAAGTAATCAACTCATATTTGGGTCGGTATAACTATAATAAATCATTGGAAGCCACCGAAAGAACTCAATCTTTCAACTATATGGAGACATTCGCAATGTCATTTGAACTACCAGCTCTTCCTTACGCGAAAGACGCACTAGAACCACATATCTCAGCAGAAACTCTAGATTTCCACCACGGTAAACACCACAACACTTACGTTGTTAAGCTAAATGGTCTGATTCCTGGAACTGAATTTGAAGGCAAAACTCTAGAAGAAATCGTTAAGACTTCTACTGGCGGTGTTTTCAACAACGCAGCACAAATTTGGAACCACACGTTCTACTGGAACTGTCTTGCTCCAAATGCTGGCGGCGCTCCAACAGGTGCAGTTGCAGCAGCAATTGACTCTGCATTTGGTTCATTCGAAGAATTCAAAGCGAAATTCACAGATTCAGCAATCAACAACTTCGGTTCATCTTGGACTTGGCTTGTGAAAAACGCTGACGGTTCTCTAGCTATTGTTAACACGTCTAACGCAGCAACTCCGCTGACTGACGAAGGTGTGACACCACTGCTTACTGTTGACCTATGGGAACACGCTTACTACATCGATTTCCGCAATGTACGTCCTGATTACATGGCTGCATTCTGGTCACTAGTAAACTGGTCTTTCGTAGAAGAAAACCTAGCGAAGTAATTTCTCTATTTGAGATAACGAGCTAAACCGAATATTCAAGCCAGCATCATTGATGCTGGCTTTTCTTTTTCCTATGACTACAGATGCTTACCTCCCATAAATCCTCACTTTTCAACGCAATAAGAGCCTAAAGTTATTCCCTCTCCTGCCGCTAAGTAATTATCAAGCGAGAGGTCACATGCAATTACACACTTTAGATAAAGCTGGAATCATCAACGAACTTCAATTCGGTACAGGCATTAGCCATGCTGTCGAACAAGGTCGCCGTGCTGATTTCGCTTTAATAATGTCGATGTTCTCCAATGATGTGCGAGACTGCATCCCCGCAGAAACCGTTACTGAATCGCTCAGTAGTGAGTCTATTCTGCGTAATCAACTTGGTGTACCGAAACCGCAAGCTTTGCGTTCTGATAGTGACTCGTACACGATTTCTGCCCGTCAGGCTGAACATTTTCATGAAGCAGGAATGGCAAGTGCCAAACTCAGCCACTACCTCTGCCCGACGCCTCTAGCGTTCATGCCACAAGATACTCAGGACTTCCCTGAAGATGTCTACCACAACCTATCAGGTCATGAACGCCGTATTTTACGTGAATCAAAATCTGAAAAACCCGATATTTCAGTTCCCACAGACCTCTACGCACAGCTAAATTTTGCTAGTCGCCAGTATCAAATTCAGCAACAAGCCTAATCCCAACCTCCTGCGTTTGTCTTATTTATAATAATCGCTATGTTTTAGCTGGTATTTTTGTGAGGTAGCCCAAGTAAACAAAGCATAGATTTAGGCTAACTAAAAATGTTTGATGCTTTTCACACCACCTAATTAATTTTTCAACCATCCTAGCTTTACCACTTACAAATAGATCAGGATGATGCGGTTCTCGCGTGGAATATTATGGATATAGAAAATTCAATTATATTAGTGACTTCCGCAGGCTCAAGGCTTGGCTGCACACTCGCGACCCATTTTGCCAAGCTGGGGGCAAAGGTAGCGCTTTGTGACCAGGATTCAATATCATTAATGGAAACCTATCATCACTGCTTGCAGATTTCTGATCATGTCGCTCCTTTTCCGATAGCCAGCTCTTCTGAACAATCCATTCACACCTTACTCGATGTGGTTCAAAACCATTTTGATGCAGCTCCCAATGTTCTTGTGAATTGTTGGACAAGCTCACCTATGCCTAAGTTAACGAGCAATCAGCCTGCAAAGCCATTTGTTGAACAGCTCTCCGAGATGGCCTCTACACTCTTTAGTTTTGGGCAAGTTAGCGCAGAAAGGATGAGGTTAGAAGGTAGAAAAGGGGTGATTGTTAATGTAATTTCCCACGATAATTATCACGACTTCTCTGGCGTTGAAAGTGCGACATCGATGGTCTCTGGTTTCACAACAAGTTGGGCGAAGGAGCTCACCCCATTCAATATTCGAGTTGGAGGGGTCGTCCCTGCAATTCATCATTTATCAAGAAAAATCGATGATCAACACTGGGCTGAAGTTCAAGATGAGTTGATTCGCAGCACTGAGTATATTGTTTCGAATGAATATTTTAGCGGCCGAGTGGTTTCTGCCGAAGTGTAATTCTATTCATCGACACTATCTCTTCACCAATACTATATTTTCACCAGCACTATATCATCACAAGCACTATCCCTTCGCCAATATTTTGAACCACACTTTATTCCAAACAAAAAAATGCCCCACCTTTCGGTGGGGCATTGTCTTTTCCCGATAGAGATATTACGTGCTAGCGAAAATATCTCATAAAAGCGTTATCTTACTTTTTAGCTTTCTTTGCTTTTGGCTCTTCAGTTTTTTTAATTACTGTAGTGCCTTCAAACGTTTCGCCTTCAACAAATGCTTTACCGTAGTAAGAAGCTGTTAGTACTTCTTTCAACTCACTGATTAGTGGGTAACGTGGGTTAGCACCTGTACATTGGTCATCGAACGCTTCAACAGATAGTTGGTCTAGTTTCGCTAGGAAGTCAGCTTCTGAAACGCCAGCAGCTTGAATTGATAGCGGGATATCTAGAGCAACTTTCAACTCTTCTAACCATGCTAGTAGACGTTCAATCTTCTGAGCAGTACGGTCACCAGCTTGGCTAAGGCCTAGGTGGTCAGCAACCTCAGCGTAACGACGACGTGCTTGCGGACGGTCGTATTGAGAGAATGCAGTCTGCTTAGTTGGGTTGTCGTTCGCGTTGTAACGTACAGTGTTAGAAATTAACAGTGCGTTAGCTAGACCGTGTGGTACGTGGAACTCTGCACCAACTTTGTGAGCCATTGAGTGACACACACCTAGGAATGCGTTCGCAAACGCTACACCAGCGATAGTTGCTGCATTGTGAACTTTTTCACGAGCGATTGGGTCATTTGCACCATTCGCGTAGCTTGATGGTAGGTATTCTTTAAGCATCTTAAGAGCTTGAAGAGCTTGACCATCTGAGTATTCGTTCGCAAGAACTGATACGTAAGCTTCTAGAGCGTGAGTTACGGCATCGTAACCACCGAATGCTGTTAGAGACTTAGGCATGTTCATTACTAAGTTAGCATCAACGATAGCCATGTTTGGCGTAATTTCGTAATCAGCAAGAGGGTACTTAGCACCAGTTTTGTCGTCTGTAACAACGGCAAATGGAGTCACTTCAGAACCAGTACCTGAAGTTGTAGTGATACAAACAAGTTCAGCTTTTTTACCCATTTTAGGGAACTTGTAGATACGTTTACGGATATCCATGAAGCGCATTGCTAGTTCAGCGAAGTGCGTTTCTGGGTGCTCGTACATAACCCACATGATTTTAGCTGCATCCATTGGAGAACCGCCACCTAGAGCAAGAATTACGTCTGGTTGGAAGCTCTTCATTGCTTCAGCACCTTTCTCTACTACAGATAGAGTTGGATCCGCTTCTACATCAAAGAATACTTGAACTTCGATACCTTGAGCTTTAAGTAGTTTAACTACATCGTCAGCGTAACCGTTGTTAAATAGGAAACGGTCAGTTACAAGGAATGCACGTTTTTTACCTTCTAGGTCGCCAAGAGCGATTGGAAGGCTACCACGACGGAAGTAGATTGACTTAGGTAGTTTATGCCACAACATATTTTCAGCTCGCTTAGCAACAGTTTTTTTGTTGATTAGGTGCTTAGGACCTACGTTCTCAGAGATAGAGTTACCACCCCAAGAGCCACAACCAAGAGTTAGAGATGGCGCAACGTTAAAGTTGTAAAGGTCACCGATACCACCGTGGGTAGTTGGGATGTTTACAAGAATACGTGCTGTCTTCATCTTGTCACCGAAGTAGCGAATACGCTCTGCATTCACGTCTTGGTTAGTGTATAGACCAGATGTGTGACCAATACCGCCGATTTCTACCATTTTAACTGCTTGGTCTACTGCGTTTTCGAAAGAAGACGCACGGAACATACCAAGAGTTGGAGATAGTTTCTCATGAGCAAATTCGTCATCGTAAGATACTTCACCGATGCCTTCACCAACAAGAATCTTAGTATCAGCTGGAACTTTAACACCCGCCATTTCAGCGATTGCAGTTGCAGGTTGACCAACGATTTTAGCGTTTAGGTTGCCATCGATAAGTAGAACTTTACGTACTTTATCTGCTTCAGATTTAGATAGAACATAACCTTTGTGAGAAGCAAAACGCTCTTTCACTTCGTCATATACTTCATCCATAACAATTACAGCTTGCTCAGAAGCACAAACTACACCGTTATCGAATGTTTTTGACATAAGTACAGATGCAACCGCACGTTTAACGTCAGCAGTGTCATCGATAACAACAGGAACGTTACCCGCACCAACACCGATAGCTGGCTTACCTGAAGAGTATGCAGCTTTAACCATGCCTGGACCACCAGTTGCAAGGATAAGAGCAATTCCATCATGCTTCATAAGCGCGTTAGAAAGCTCAACTGATGGTTGGTCGATCCAGCCGATGATATCTTTTGGAGCGCCTGCTGCTACTGCTGCATCTAGAACAAGTTTAGCTGCGTCGTTAGTAGAGTTTTTAGCACGTGGGTGTGGCGAGAAGATGATGCCGTTACGAGTTTTAAGTGAGATTAGAGATTTGAAGATTGCTGTAGATGTTGGGTTCGTTGTTGGAACGATACCACAGATGATGCCTACAGGTTCAGCGATTGTCATCGTACCTAGGTTGTCATCTTCTTCTAAAATGCCACATGTTTTTTCATCTTTATATTTGTTGTAGATGAATTCAGATGCAAAGTGGTTTTTGATTACTTTGTCTTCAACAATACCCATTCCAGATTCTGCTACCGCTTGTTGCGCTAGAGGAATACGAGCATGGTTAGCTGCTAGAGAAGCTGCACGAAAGATAGCGTCTACCTTCTCTTGTGAGAACGTTGCGAACTCTTCTTGTGCTGCTTTAACGCGTGATACTAGAGCATCTAGTTCAGCTAAGTTAGTTACAGGCATAGTGGATCTCCTAAAATAAATAATATTAAAAACTTTTTAGTAAGGTGGCTGATTTCAATTCTCTAACTCAGCTACATTCTTAGTAAATTGCTTTCAGGACTGAGTATAATATTTCAGAGTATGAAAAAAATTGACTCAGATCAGTTCTGAAAAACTATTTACCCACTTAGTGGTATTAAGATCACAACAAACCACCCAAGCTACTGATTACATTGAATATAAACATAAAAATCCAAGTGCTTAAAAAAACCTCACTTGAAACAAAAAATAGAAAAAATTACAACAAACTGTAAAAAAGTTTCATTTTTGAATAAAAAGGTACATGTCGACCTATATTTTCGTGCTACTGAGAGTATATCCATCTGCTTGTAAGGCACCATAAATTGACATAATTTTTATTAAAAATGTGCACTCATTAACAATTACTCAATTCACTGCAACTTATTACCCCATAATTCTTACCAATGTAACTTCCCGTTTAAACTTAGCGATGTGCAATTAGTTTTTTTTCGTTTAATCGTACCTCACGGGTTAGTTTTTTTCATTCGTCCTTTTATGCTTTAAGCCTTACATTATCCCCTCTTAAGATACCCCCTATTATTTGCATTTTCGTGATAAGTGAGACGCCCATTATGCAATCTATTGAATTCGCTGTTTTCTTGCAGTTTTTCCTTGGCCTTGTTGCCGCAGTTAACCCTGTTGGTATCATGCCGGTGTTTGTATCGCTGACGAGCTATATGTCTCCTGCAGAAAAAAACAAAACCGCAGCCACTGCAAATATTGCCGTTGCTGTCATACTTGTTATTTCTCTACTTGCAGGACAAATTCTTCTCGACATGTTCAGTATTTCGCTGGATTCATTTCGAGTTGCAGGTGGTTTGCTGTTAATGAGCATCGCGTTTTCGATGATGAGCGGTAAACTAGGTGAGGATAAACAAAACAAACAAGAAAAGTCCGAATACAATAGTAGAGAGCAAATTGGTGTTGTTCCTTTAGCGATGCCTTTGATGGCCGGCCCTGGTGCGATCAGTTCAACCATCGTTTATGGTGCTCGTTACCCTACAATGATGGATACAGTTGGGATTAGCATTACGATTGTTGCTTTCTCTTTGTGTACATGGCTACTATTTCGCTCAGCTCCAATTATTGTCCGTTTTCTTGGGCAAACTGGAATCAACGTTATCACTCGTATTATGGGCTTGATTCTTGGCGCTCTTGGCATTGAGTTCATTGCCAACGGTTTACGTAACCTGTTCCCAGGTCTTGCTGGTTAGGTAATTCGCGTCACCTGCCAGTAAAATGTATGATGTTGCAATGGTAAACAAACGTTGCAACATCATGATTCGTCACTCTTTAAAACATCACTTATACGTTATTATTTTTGGCACCCACACTCGCATGGGTCGCCTTTTCGATATAGCGTTAATCTTTACAATTGTAGCTTCACTGATTGTCTTAGTACTCGATTCCATTCCGAGTATCGAAAAACAGTGGGGTACAACGATCACTTACCTAGAGTACGGTTTCACAGCCCTGTTCACTATTGAGTACCTTCTTCGACTCTATTGCTCGCCAAAACCTACCGCTTATATGAGAAGTTTCTATGGCGTCATCGATTTAGTCGCGGTATTACCCACTTATCTTGCATTCTTCTTCCCTGCGGTTTCTTTCATTGGGGTAATACGAATGCTGCGAGTGATGCGGATCTTTAGAATTCTTAAACTGGTTCGTTACTTACAAGACTCAAATATATTGCTGCGTTCTTTACTGATGTCTCGCCGAAAGATTCTCATCTTTTTTAGCACGGTTGGGATTTTAGTCATTATCTTAGGTTCGATAATTTTTGTTGTGGAAGGTCCTAGCAATGGGTTTACCTCTATTCCTCAAAGCATTTATTGGGCGATTGTCACGATAACGACGGTTGGATATGGCGACCTTGTCCCTAAAACCCCTTTCGGCCAAGCGATTGCCTCATTAACTATGCTACTCGGCTATTCCATTCTTGCCGTTCCTACAGGCATTATCACAGCAGAGTTAAATCATGAGATGAATGCGCACCGTAACTTGGTTAAATGCCCAAATTGCTCTAAAACAGGGCATGAATCTGATGCGCTTTACTGCAAATTTTGTGGCAGTGAATTACCAGATCCGGATCAACGAGTCATCCCTGTGAAGCCACAAGCCCCGAATACCATTACCTAATACCTAATACCTAATACCTAATACTGTTTCCATACCTAACGAAAAAAGCACCTATAATTTAGGTGCTTTTCATCTGGAAAAATCTACGTTGCCCTTAGAAGAATTTTGTTTACTGCTTTTCAGCCAGAAGAATTCTCAGTGTGCGGCGTAAAGGCTCAGCAGCCCCCCATAGAAGTTGATCGCCTACGGTGAAGGCATTTAAGAAATCATCTCCCATCGACATTTTACGTAAACGTCCAACAGGTACTGACATGGTTCCTGTCACTTTTGCAGGCGTCAGCTCTTGCGCGGTAATGTCTCGTTCGTTCGGAATCACTTTCACCCAATCGTTATGGCTTGCGATGATCTCTTCAATCTCATCCATTGGTACATCTTGCTTAAGCTTGATTGTTAATGCTTGAGCATGACAACGCATCGCACCAATACGAACACACGTGCCATCAATTGGGACTGGCTTTCCGTCTAGTCCTAAAATTTTGTTCGCTTCAACGCCCGCTTTCCACTCTTCCTTACTTTGCCCATTCTCACGCTTCACATCGATCCATGGAATGAGTGAGCCAGCAAGTGGGGCACCAAATTGATCCGTAGGGAATGAAGATGAACGAATGGTATCCGCCACTTTTCTATCAATATCTAAAATTGAGCTTGCTGGATTTGCGAGCTCTGAACTCACACAATCATTAACGACACCCATTTGAGAGATAAGCTCGCGCATATTTTTAGCACCAGCACCAGAAGCAGCTTGATAAGTCATTGCACTCATCCACTCAACCATGCCTTTCTCATACAAGCCACCCAACGCCATTAGCATCAAGCTTACGGTACAGTTACCACCAACGAATGTATTGGTGCCAGAATGAATTCCCTGCTGGATTTGAGCCAAGTTCACAGGATCTAGCGTAATAATTGAATCGCTGTCCATGCGAAGGGTAGACGCTGCATCAATCCAGTAGCCTTTCCAGCCACCTTGGCGAAGCGCAGGGTACACTTTTTCGGTGTAGCCGCCACCTTGACAGGTAATAATCGCATCTAACTGTTTAAGGCTATCTATGTCGAAAGCATCTTGCAGCAAACCGGTTTCACTCTCCGTTTGCTTGCTAAAAGTAGGGGCAGGTATACCAATCTGAGACGTGCTGTAAAAGACTGGTTCAATGAGATCAAAATCTCCTTCCTCTACCATTCGCTGCATTAAAACCGAGCCTACCATACCGCGCCAACCAACTAGACCTACTCTCATCATTCACTCTCCATGTATAAATTCAAAACCACCTTAACCATCTATAAGTTTTTCAGAACAAAACCTCAAGCTCTATTTGCTGAAAATAGAAACTTTTTAGTGCTTCTTAACTGAACAGCCGATATTTCTTGGTTATGTTGATGATGACACCCAAAATTATTCTGCCATTACACAGTTGCAATAAGCTGCAACATTTGTAACACATAAAAACCACACCACAAAACATCTTTGATGCTCAAATTTAACTTAAAGCGATACTTTATAATCAACAAAGTAGTTTTCACAGTTTAATATCACACCACAAGTGCATTTATTCGATATATTAATCTTAATAGGGTAAGGTTCGAGTCGTTCCGAATCATGTGCTAAACATGCTATTGCCCCCAATTTTATAAGAGGCTTATATGAAGCAAGTAAACACTCGACTACCTAGTTTGATGCAAGTTTTTGTATCATTAGGACTATTCCTATTATTGGCATTTTCCTTCACTGCAAAACTCGACCTCCCTATACAACTAGCACTATATATAGGCTGGTTCGTTATCATCACTCTTGGTTTACGTCTTGGCCACCAATATAAAGACCTTGAAAAAGCGGCGTTAAACGGTATTTCAAATGGTCTAGGTGCGGTTTTGATTCTTTTAGCCGTTGGTGCACTTGTTGGCACGTGGATTTCTGGTGGTATTGTTCCGACCATTATCTATTACGGCCTTAAAGCGATTCACCCTTCTATCTTCCTACTTGCAACAATGATTATCTGTTCATTAACAGCGTTAGCAACGGGTACCTCTTGGGGTGCTGCTGGTACCGCTGGTATTGCGATGATGGGAATCGGCCAAGGTCTTGGCGTTCCTGCTCCAATTACTGCGGGTGCGGTTCTTTCTGGCTGTTACTTTGGTGATAAAATGTCGCCACTATCAGACTCAGTAATTTTAGCGTCATCAATGTCGAACGTTGAAGTCGTTGAACATATTAAAGGCATGCTACCGGTTGCCTTAATTAGCTACATTATTACTGGCGTGATGTTTACTGCATTTGGTTTTCACTACGCTGGCAATGTCGATATGAGCCAAGTGGACTCTGTCATTAAGGCAATGGAAAACCAGTTCTTTATTACTCCTTACTCTTTTATTCCAGTTCTGATTGTTCTAGGTCTACTAGCAATGAGAATGCCGTCTTTCCCTGTGATTAGTTTCGGCTCTTTACTCGGTATTATCTGGGCGGTTATGATCCAAGATATCGATTTCCTAACAGCGTTCAATACAGCTTGGGCTCCGTTCTCTATCTCGTCAGGTGTTGATTTCATCGATTCAATCCTTAACCGTGGCGGCATGTCATCAATGCTAGGATCGGTGGCTGTAATTGTCTTTGGTCTAGGTTTTGGTGGCTTGCTAGATAAAGTTGGCCTACTAGAAACTATCGCCAAACTATTTGAACGCCGCGTTCAAAGTGCTGGCTCACTAGCAACTAGCACTATTGCAACAGCATTCATGGGTAATATTTTTGGCTCTGCAATGTATGTATCGCTAATCCTGACACCTAAGATTTGTGCGAAAAACTATGACCGCCTAGGCTACAAAAGAAAGAATCTTTCTCGTAACGCGGAGTTTGGTGGCACGCTAACATCAGGCATGGTTCCTTGGAGTGATAACGGCATTTACATGGCGAGCATTCTAGGTGTTGCCACTCTGTCTTATGCACCATTTATGTGGTTGAGCTTTGTTTGTATCATCGTAACGATTGTAACGTCTTACATGGGCTGGTTTGTTGATAAATGCGAACCGACAGCAGAACACACTTCAAAAGAGCTTGAAGTTAATACTGAGAAACAACCTGCTTAATTTGTAGATACATTGCATCACGCTGAAAAAAAGGAGACGTAAATGTCTCCTTTTTTGTATCAGTTAATGCTGTTATGAGGCACTAATCGTTAGCGATGATGCAACTGATGGATGATTCCAGTAAACATGGCGCTTGCAGTCTCAATCAATTGATCAGGAAAATCATAGTCTGGATTATGCAGTTGTGGATGCTCTGCCCCACTCCCAATACAGAGCAGAGCGCCCGGCCACTTAGCCAAAAACTCAGAGACATCTTCCGACCAACGCATTGGCTCATCTAACTCCACCAGCGGTAAACCAATTTTTTCTGCTTGCTGGCACACGATGTCACAATGTTTTGGAGAGTTCACCACGGCATTGAATGACTCTTGCCACTCGACATGACAGGTAAGATTATCCCGAACCGCTATTTCAGATACGGTTTCCAGAAGATCAGATTTCATTTTCTCAAATAGAGGCCCATCATCACTTCTCAGCGTTGCCATCACTGTCGCTTTGCCCGGAGCCGTACCGAACGCCTCTTCACCCAGAGAAGCATGAACCACCGTAACTAACGTAAACGCTTCTGAGTACTTCTGTGGCAAGTTTTGCAAATACTGAATTAACTGAACCATCGCAGAGGTTGGGTTAATGCCATTCTCTGGTCTTGCAGCATGAGAAGTTTTTCCTTCCAATTCAATAATGACGCCCGTTGATGCACAAGCAAATGCGTTTGGTTTCACGATGATTGTATTTAATGGATAACCAGGGAGGTTATGATAAGCAAACACATGGTCAACATTTAACGTTGCTATTCTATTATCGTTCAGCATGCTAGCAGCACCCGTACCGATCTCTTCCGCAGGTTGAAATAGTAGAACGACTTTCCCGAACTGAGGAGGTGTGATGGCGAGATGTTTGGCAACCAGCATCAGACTTGCGGTGTGCCCATCGTGTCCACAAGCATGCATCACGCCTTCATGTCGAGAGCAATGTGCGATGCTACTTTTCTCGGAAATAGGCAGTGCATCGAAATCGGCTCTCAATAACGTAGTGTCACCCGCAACGCCACTTTCGATGGTACAGATCACCCCATTCCCTCCGATTTGAGTGACAGGGAACAGCCCAAATTCGCGCAATTGTACTGCGATCAATGTCGCGGTATTGACTTCATTGAGTGAGAGTTCTGGGTATTGATGAAGCTGTCGACGAAATTCAGTCGCGTTGAAATCAGAAAGAGTCGAAACCAAGTTATCCATATTGTAAACATCAGCCATTAATCCAAAAAGAAAGACTACTGCGGTTCATAAATCGGGTATGTGATGATAATCTCAAAAACATCATGATTATATTTATTTCACTTTCATCTAACTATGCGAATAATATTCCCATTTTATTCACGTTAATATTATATCTGCAATTTTTGTTTACCAATTCAATAATTGCGAACGCATTAAAAGTAATATATCAGATTTAAAAATCAATGATAAAATATCAAACTTAACTCATACTTTGAGACTTATACTGCAAAAATAATTCTTGTAAACGATTATTTTACGATCACTTGGCTAGTGTCTATCCGCCAAATATAATCTAGAGGATATATTATGCAGATTGCAAAAGAATCAAATAGATCTATTCAGTTTCCTACTGCTTTTACCATTCTTTTTATCATTATGATCATTGCGATCGGGCTTACATGGGTTATTCCCGCAGGCTCGTATTCAAAACTGTCATATAACGCTAGCGATAATACATTAGATATTACCAGCCCAATGGGCAATGTAACGACCGTAACAGCGACTCAAAGCGAATTAAAAGAATTAAATGTCAATATTGATATTGAGCAATTTACTAGTGGGACGATTCGTAAACCCATCGCGATACCCGATACTTACTTACAATTAGAAAATGTCCCCAAAGGTTTAGGAGATATTGCTGTCAGCATGGTGGAAGGCACAATTGAGGGTGCCGATATTATCGTATTTATTTTGATTCTTGGGGGAATGATCGGCGTTATCAATAAAACAGGTGCGTTTAACGCTGGCCTAATAAGCCTCTCAGAGAAAACAAAAGGTCGCGAGTTTTTATTTGTTGCACTTGTGTGTGTCGTGATGGCTTTAGGAGGCACAACATGTGGTCTAGAGGAAGAAGCGGTCGCCTTCTACCCTATTCTTGTTCCAATTTTCCTTGCCCTCGGTTTTGATTCGATTGTGTGTGTTGGTGCCATATTTTTAGCGGCCTCTATTGGTACTGCATTCTCTACCATTAACCCGTTTTCAGTCGTCATTGCATCTAACGCTGCGGGTATCTCCTTTACAGAAGGCTTAGGAGTAAGAGCATTTGGCTTGGTTGTCGGCACTGCAACCGTGATTGGCTATCTGTACTGGTACTGTAAAAAAATCAAAGCCGATCCTTCGTTTTCATATACTTACTCTGATAGAGAATCGTTTAAACAACGATTTTTGAAAGACAGTAATATGGAGCAAAAAACACCGTTTACTCTTCGTAGAAAGATCATTCTCACGCTCTTTGCTATCGCCTTTCCTATGATGGTTTGGGGTGTATCAATGGCTGGTTGGTGGTTCCCTCAAATGGCGGCATCTTTCTTAACGATTGCGATCATCATTATTTTCATTTCGGGGCTTGGTGAGAAAGAGGCGGTAGAAGCGTTTACTCAAGGTGCATCTGAGTTGGTAGCAGTATCTCTCATTATTGGTATGGCGCGTGGAGTGAATATTGTCCTTGAACAAGGAATGATATCTGACACTATTTTAGCTTATGCTTCCGATTTGGTTTCTGGTATGCATGGAAGTATTTTTGCTGTATCTCAAATGTTTGTCTTTTTCTTCCTAGGTTTGGTTGTCCCTTCTTCATCGGGGCTAGCGGTATTATCGATGCCAATTATGGCTCCACTCGCTGACACGGTGGGAATTCCAAGAGATATTGTGGTCTCTGCCTATAACTGGGGTCAATATGCGATGCTATTCTTAGCGCCAACAGGTCTAGTTCTTGTAACACTCCAAATGCTGGGAATCCCATTTAATAAATGGGTCAAATTTGTATTCCCCATTGTTCTGTTCTTACTTGCCTTTGGTACTATTTTATTAACCGCTCAAGTTATGATGCTTTAATATTAAGATTGATCAGGTTTAAATAAATAACACATCTAGCTATTAGGTTCACTATTGAACCCAATAGCTAGAATTATTTTTAATAATAAAATTCAAGCCGTAGTAATGACATTGAATATTTACTAAAATTAATCTTTACCGTAAATCTCAGCAAGTTTAATCGCATTACCCAATACATGTAAACACGTTAACCGACCAACGCCTCCTGGTACTGGCGTAATAGCCGCAGAAGATAGAATGCCATCGTGGTGTTTAATATCACCTACTAACTTTCCATCCACGCGATTAATACCAACATCAATAATAAGCTGGCCTTCAATAAACTGAGAGTTATCTAAAATACCGTGAGCCCCCGTCGCCACTACAATGACATCGTACTTGTTCCAATCAACCACATTAAGATCAGAGCGACTGTTGAAACTTGCTACGGTACTTTGGCGATTAATCAATTCGATAACCAACGGCTTACCAACAATGTTACTGCGCCCGACGACCGCAACTTTTAAACCTGAAAAATTATATTCACCGCAATGAGCTGCAATAATATCGATTGTCGCTTGGACGGTGCATGGCAAAACCGCACTCTGCCCTAAAACCAACAAACCTAACGCTTCAGAGCCAAACCCATCAACATCCACAACGGCTGGAAGATCGGGTGCA
The DNA here is from genome assembly GCF_005146325.1 of Vibrio genomosp. F6. Lineage (NCBI taxonomy): Bacteria > Pseudomonadati > Pseudomonadota > Gammaproteobacteria > Vibrionales > Vibrionaceae > Vibrio > Vibrio genomosp. F6. The sequence continues at coordinate 47,452 of NZ_SYUT01000019.1, forward strand.
ACAAGCCCATTTGGTAGCGGAAGCTGAAATAAAATAGGATGTGTCGCCGATGCAGCTAAACCATCAAGATCTGACTGACTTGTTCCAACTTGCGGTAATGTGATGTGATTGCACTCTAGATTGAGCTCGGAGAACAATCGAATTTTATTATTTACATAGACTTTACTTGCCGGATCATCCCCAACGGTGACAATTGTTAGTTTTACAGCAAGTTGTTGATCGCTGATCTTATTTTTTAATTCGACTAATTTATCTTCATATATCGTATTGATTACTGATTTCATCTCTAAACTCTAATCTCAATCTAACTGTAAATATTCTTTCGTTGCTGATATGGCATCAGCGAGAGCTTTAGATAAAGTACTCAGCTGAGCCTCACTGACGGGTTCTGACTGTTTTAGGGCTATCTCAATTTCAGTCGCAATTTCTCTTAAAGGCATAGCACCCAAACTCCCCGCCACCCCTTTCAAACTATGTGCTTTACGTTGCGCAGCTTCTAGGTCGGTATCAAGCAACTCCCTTAGTGAAATGGCATCATTAGTGTGATCTTGAACAAACACCTCTAATAACATTGCGACAGACTCGTCATCACCATTCATGGTTGCAAGCATTGCTTCTATATCAATGACTGCTGAAGCATTTTGTGCATCTATCGCTTTTTGTTTCTCGATACGATCTTGATCAGAATCACCCAGTACATCACTATCGAGAACATCGGTACTCTGTGGCTGATGGCATGCTGGTTCATCAATATCGTGAGTATTTCGAACAGCCTCCGTTGCCCTCTCCTCAGAGAATGCCATAACTTCTGCATCATTCAAAGGCTCACCATCACCACCTTCAATCAACTCATGCTCTCCATTTTGGACAGCGCTTGCACTTTCACTCGATGTTTGGACAAAAAATCGGATAAATGTAAGCATTGAAAGAGCAATAAAACTTAACACTATTGCCAACATCATATACATGCCTTGCATGTCATGAAGTTCATCTTCAAAAGCAGAAAGCTGATCGTGAACTGAATGTTTAATTAATTTCTCTACGTAATAATTTACCTGCGCGTACTCACTTAATAGCACCGATGCACTTGATAATTGTACCTGTAGTTGCTTACGCTCATCCTGATCTAAAGCTTGTGAAGCAATCAAAATACGATCAAATGCTCGGTATATTTCTGAATTCGATTGACTTTCCGCATACAACGCTTGGAAAGTGTATGCCGAAATTTCGTTATATAGGTTTACCACTTGCTCCGAATTATCGCTATGCGCTCTTGATTCATTGATATCTTGTGCCAAATTTTTAACTTTTATTTCAACTGACAGAAAATCTCGAACATCTTCTAAAAAGCGATCGGTAACATACAGCAGTTGGTTCACATCAGGCAGAAATGGTTTAGATTTGAAATTCGATTCAACTTGCAGACGTAATGAGTAAATGAGCTGAACATCAAGGGCTATGTCATCAACCTGTACGGCTCGAAACGGTTCTGGGAAGTATAATGTACTACGAAGATCATTGACTCGGTTCCCCAACTCTTCAACTGCAACCAAATTTTGATGGGCAGTACGGCTCTGTAACACAAGAAATACCGAGCTAATCCCCCACAAAACAAGAGTAACTAGAATAATTTTAAATTGAAGACTATATCCCATCTGCCGTTGCATAAATCATGTCCATATTTTAATGCTTGAATAACAAGCATATAAGAAAGGTGAGCATTTTCAAAACTCACCTTTCATCTTACCCCTTTATTTATTTCGAGTTAATTGATCTCTCAAGTTTGGAGGGGTTCCTTTAATGGTTAATGTATCCGTTTCTGGATCGTAGAAAACACGCTCTCCTAAAAGTAAGCTATCAAAGCTCACATTTAGCCCGCCACCAGCACCCACAAATTTCGTTAGCTTGCGAATGGTAGAACGATCTGCAGGGAAACTCTCTTCGAGTTCATACCCTTGCTCTTGAGTGTAATCTAAGAAACTGGTTCCATCGGTGCTTGCTGGCAACTCTCCGGACAATTCGCTCACTTCAACTTCATCACCCGATTTAAGCTGCTCATTACAGTAATCATAAACCTGCTTTTTATAGCTTACTGCTTCTTCTTTCTCTAGTTTAGAATCTGAAACAAAATCTTCAACAGCTTGCATCAAGACCTGATTCTGCTGTTTAGTATCAAGCCCAACTTCAGCTTGTAAGAAATCTAAGAAGAAATCAGCGACTTTGCGACCAACACGGCCTTTGATATAGGCCAAGTAACGATTGGAATCTTTATCAGTTTCATAGCTAGAGAGATCAATACGAGCCGCGATGTCCATTTTCGAAATATCAAGATAATCAGTTGCGCTGATATCAAGGCCTTCGGTGACTTTTAGGCTCTCATTCGAAGGTAATAACGCAATAAAAAGGTAGTCTGTAGAAAGTGATTGGTACTCCGCTAAAACGAGGGTACCTTCATCTGCAAATGGGTATTTAGACAGCTCATCTTTGAGACGTAAAGCACTGGCCTGAGAAAAATCGTAGAAGCTACGCTCATTTTTACGAAGCTCTTGCAACCATTGCTGAAAATCACTGTCCTCTTTAAAAGAACCAAAACCCTTGCCTGCTTTGGAGTTGAATACACGATGCAGTTCAGCAACTAAACTTTCTGTTGATGAATCATTCGCTAAGGATTCTGCACGGTAGTTAACGACCAGTTCTTCCTGATCGTTTTTGCGAAGTTGGTGTAAAATAACATTGGATAGATTAAGGCTCATAGAAAATATTATCGTTCAGGTTTCAGTTGTAGTGAATAGTAGGTTATTATAAGCCGCTTTTACTATCATTATTAGAGTCTTTATGCCGATTACATCTAAATACAGCGATCAACAAGTTGAAACTATCCTAGCAGAAGTAGCTGCAGTACTTGAGAAACACAGTGCTACTCCTGAGCTTTCACTGATGATTGCGGGAAATATCGCAACCAATGTCTTAAATCAGAACGTTGCTGCTTCACAACGTGTTGCAATTGCTGAAAAATTTGCTCAAGCCTTAGTGTCTTCACTAGCTGAAACAAAAACCCACTAATTTCAGAACGGATAAAAGAACAATAAATGGTAGATAGCGGAAATTCTTACGGTGAACGAGTATCACGACTAGTTGGATGGGGGCATTGGTTTGCTTTTTTCAACATCATAGCGGCGATGCTTGTTGGTACACGTTATATCACCCAATCACCTTGGCCTGAAACTCTTTTAGGACAAAGCTATTTGGCTTTTTCTTGGGTTGGGCATTTTGGGTTCTTGGTTTTCGCTCTCTACCTATTGATTCTTTTTCCACTTACGTTTGCGATCCCCTCCCGTAAACTGTTCAGATTAATCGCCGTCTGTTTTGCTACGGTAGGATTAACCGTTTTACTCGTCGATACACAAGCCTACCAGAGTATCAACTTACACTTAACGCCTGTCGTCTGGGAGTTACTTTTCACCGATGACAAAAGTGCGGTAAGTTCAGAACTGCAACACCTATTTATTGTTCTACCTTTGATATTTCTACTAGAACTTGGATTGTCTGAGTGGGTTTGGCGTAAGCAAAGAAAACTGTCGCATAAACATATTGGTCGCCCTTTGGCTGCCGTCTTCTTTTTGAGCTTCATGGCCAGTCATGTTGTCTATATTTGGGCTGACGCCTATTTTTATGGCCCAATAACAAGCCAGAAAGCCAACTTTCCACTGTCTTACCCAATGACGGCAAAAAGCTTTATGGAAAAGCATGGTTTACTGGACCGTGATGAATACTTAAAACGCTTAGAACAAAATGAGAATAATGTTGATTTAGTTCGATACCCGCTTGAAACGATCAAGTTTAACCGTCGTGGCGAGAACTTGAATGTATTGATCGTAAGCGTCAATAATCTTCGGGCGGATATGTTAAATGCAGAGACGATGCCTAACAGCTATCAATTTGCTCAAGATAACCTGAACTTTACCAACCACTACAGCTCTAGCAATGATATGTACGGTATGTTTGGGTTGTTTTATGGCCTACCAAGCAGTTATGCAAGTAGCATTAAAGCGCAAGGCACAAGTCCTATTCTTCTTTCGGTTTTAGAAGATCAAGGCTATTCCACTGGACTATTTAGTGGTGATAACTTCGATGACACTCTCTATTCAGAAGTTATTTTCCGCAGCCAGCAATTAGCGAATCAACAAGAGAATAGTGATAATGAGCCTCATAGTGATAGCTCAGCCATTAATAACTGGGATATCTGGGTTAAAAACCAAGCTTCTTCTCCTTGGTTTAGCTTCATCGAACTGACAACCGTAGACAATTTTAGTGATTATGGTGATCATACCGATACATTAGAAGCAAGTGATCGCTTCCAGATTGATTACGCAAAATCGGCTCAAGCGGCTGATATTGAACTAAGCAAGCTCTATTCATCTCTTAATGATTTAGAGCTATTGCAAAACACTATTGTCGTTATTACTTCAAATCACGGTAGCGAATTCAATGAAACCCAAACGAATAGCTGGGGCTCTAACGGTAATTACAGTCGCTACCAATTACAGGTACCTATGGTCATTCATTGGCCAGGCAAGCTTGCCGCTCAATTTACTCATCAATCTAGCCACCTAGATTTCTCAGTCACACTATTGCAAGATCTACTAGGTGTTTCTTCCAACCCAAATGATTTTAGCAGCGGTAAAAGTCTATTTGATGAGAATAAACGTAAGTGGATTTTGGCGGGTGATAGCCGAGAGTTAGCGCTGATTACCAACAACAAAACAACTGTGATTGATAAGTTTGGTAACTATAAGCTTTACGACAGCAACTATAATCGCTTGAAAGATCAGAACCCTAAATTACCCGTCTTAATGCAAGGGTTAACTGAGCTGCAAAGGTTTTACACCAAAAGTAAGTAGCATCAAGATTTAGATACTTAAAGGGGGGAGCTTATTGAGCTCCCCCCTTTATTTTTCCCTAGCAAAATATCGGCCCATTAATGAGTAAGCATTTAGTTAACAAACCCTTTAAAATCCATATAGATATAACAAAATGCTTACCTTTAAAATGTGCGAATAATTTTTTTTGCTATAAATGCGCATAATTTGGCCAAACGAACTCATTAGGGCTTTACAAGTTTTTAGAGTCCTTATATTATTCAACGCACTGGAGGGATGGCTGAGTGGTCGAAAGCACCGGTCTTGAAAACCGGCAACCGTTAATAGCGGTTCTAGGGTTCAAATCCCTATCCCTCCACCACTTTTGAAGAAACCGCTAATTATTTAGCGGTTTTTTTTCATCTGGGGTTTCTTGTATCAAGATCTACTCTTCTCAGATTGTCATATTTCCTAAATACTCTCATTTTAGTTTTCGTTTGTACTTTTCTGCTTTTTCCTGCCGTTTTTCAGCACTTACTTGTCCTAACCCGAATAGCATGACTGAACTATCCCATACTAATGGAAGGTACTTCACGGAGCTTTCATTATGAGATACATCACTTCAGCATTGTTACTGTGCAGCCCTGTGCTATTCATTGGCTGCGGGGGGGAGAGTTCAACACCACACTACTCAAATGTCACTGTCGCTGTGTCTGATGCGCCAGTAGACACTGCATCAGAAGTTGTCATTGCCTTTCATCAAATTGAGCTAGTACAAGAAGATGATTCGATCTTTATCGATATTAGTTCGGAGAACGGCGCAAAAGATTACGCACAAGTCGATCTCATTCAATATCAAAATACCGATACTTTTGTTTTAGTGGAAGATCAGCAAGTCCCAATAGGAACTTACCAAAATGTGATCCTACATATATCACCAGATGCTGGGTTAAATTACGTCGTGGATGACACTCTTGGCCAACTGCCTCTGAAACAACCAAGTAATAAGTTACGTCTTGGTGAATTGGTTATTGAAGGTAGCGATGAAAGTTATGTGATCGAGTTTGATTTACGCCAAGCATTGGTGATGAGGGGTAACTCAAACAATAATAACGGCTACATTTTAAAACCACATGGCGTGACGATTATTAATAATGATATATCCTCCTCTCTTGCTGGTGCTGTTGAACCCAATTTGTTACTTGGCAATGAATGCAACGTGGATGGTTTAGGATTCGTTTATCTCTATCAAGGCCATCAACTCGATAGCTCGTTATTCGTTGACTTATTTGATGGTGACATAGTACAGAATAATCCTGTTCCACAAGGAAGCATCGCTCCTCATGCTTCGGTTGCGGTCAATGAACAGAATGAATACGCATTTGGCTTTTTGGAACCAGGAGAGTACACAGTGGCGCTCAGTTGCGACGCCAGTGGTGATGACTCAGAGCAATACGATGGTTTAAGTATTCCGCTTCCAGTGAATCAGGTATTCGAAGTCAGCCTTACTGATGGACAACTGAGTGTCATCAATTTTAGCTCTATCCCATAACGGTGCAAATTGGTGGTCGAGCACGCTCTACTTCGCCGCGAATAATTAAGACTTAGCTCTTAATACACTTAACTAAAATACATAGCGACTAGTGCCCACTTTTCGTTGTGTATTTTAACCTAAACCCTGTGTATCGCTATTCAACGACTTATCAGGATATATCTACAAAGTTCAGACACCTTTCCTCGTCACTCCCCCTCTCAGAATAAAGTGAATCTCGATATGGCTCATAAAGCAATACTAGATCATTTACATTGCAATAGATTCCTAGAAATATTCTCTAACTTGAGACATCTCAATAATGATTCATTATATATTTGACTTACCATAGGTCACTTATAAAAAGAACGACATATATTAAGAACATGGATAGAAAACAAACACTGAAATTAAATTTAATCTCACCAAGATTCATCAATAATAAAATAAACAACAAATATCATCACTGTCTTATTTTTGATGCACTACCTACTATTGTAATCACTGCTACTTAATATGAGAATGCGCTACTTAATTTATGTTTTAACCAATAGCAGGTAGGAGATCTTGTTTATGGGTGAAAAAGGAAAAATCCGTATTACGAGTTATCAAGGTAAGGTTTTCTATCGGTTAATTGATGCTTTTGTAATACTGGTTACTATGTATGTAGCAATAAAGTACCATAATCATGTTGTAAATATGTCGTATGTTTCAATGGGATTATTGGGTGTTTTATTCTATAGCTTTATAGCCAAGAGCCTTGATATATATAGTGGTTGGCACACAACAAAGATCCGCGATTTATCACTACATACCGCATGCTGCTGGGGATTTTCAGTTTGTTGTTTAGCATTAGTTGGGTATTTCACAAAAACTGGTCACGATTTTTCTCGCTTAATTTTAGGATTCTGGTTTATAGGATCGCTATTTTTCCTCTTATTTTGGCGTTCAATTGCCTTTACTTTTGTTTATTATTTACACAAGAAAGGAATACATACTACTGATGCTGTAATCATTGGTATGACTCCCCAAGGTTTAAGATTATCTGAAAGCCTTACTAATAATCCAAAATTTGGAATAAAAATGGCTGGATTCTATGATGATAGAAAAGTTGATCGACTAAATAACCAAATATCTGTTTTGGGTAAAGTCAATGATGCTTTGAAGTTAGCGAAAAATGGCAAAGTAAAAAGTGTTTATATAGCGTTGCCAATGCAGGCTCAGAATAGAATCAGTACTATTTTAGATGCATTTTCTGACAGTACAGTTAACACTTATATTGTTCCTGATTTTTTCACTTTCAATTTGCTTCACTCTCGTTGGTATACCATTGGTGACGTTAATGCTTTTAGTATCTCAGACACACCATTCAATGGAAATAAACTCGCAACATGGTTAAAAAGGTTTGAAGACCTTGTATTAAGCACTTTGATACTGATTCTTATAAGTCCTGTACTCATTGCCGTGGCTATTGGCGTAAAATTGAGCTCACCAGGCCCCATTATTTTTAAGCAGATGCGATATGGATTAGATGGGAAGAAGATTAAAGTATGGAAATTCAGGAGTATGAGTGTCACGGATAACGGTTCTAAAGTAGTGCAAGCAACTAAGAACGATCCACGTGTTACTCCATTTGGTTCATTTATTCGAAAGACATCGCTCGATGAATTACCACAGTTCATTAATGTGCTTCAAGGAGGGATGTCTATTGTAGGTCCTCGTCCACATGCCGTTGCCCATAATGAAGAGTATCGCACCATTGTTAATCGATACATGCTAAGACATAAAGTAAAGCCTGGCATCACTGGATGGGCCCAAATTAATGGCTGGCGTGGCGAAACAGATACGCTCGATAAAATGGAAAAAAGAGTTCAATTTGATTTGGACTACATACACCATTGGTCTCTGTGGTTTGACATTAAAATTGTTTTCTTAACGATTTTTAAAGGATTCGTTGGCAAAAATGCCTACTAGAAATGGACTAAGTGTACTCAAATGAAATTTTCCAACGTGAAGCCAGCGGTTTTATTCAGCTTAACACTAGTTAGCGCAACGGCTGTACTTGCTAAGCCAGAGCCGCATCCCATCATAACTGAGTCAGGGATCGCCATCGTGCCCTTTCTCAATTTATCAGCAGGTTACAATGATAATATCGCTAAATCAGACAGTAATTTTGATCGCTCTAGCTTTTCCATTGTAGAGCCTGGAGTAAGCGTCGCATTTGAACCAACAGGGCAAAAACATGTAGCCGTTTACCGCCTACAGCGTGGTGATTTTTTTAGCTCAAGTAAAGATAACTTTACCGATCATTTCTTTGATTGGTCAAGTCAGTGGGATCTTCATTCAAAACACAAAGTGAACCTAAACTATTCACTTGCATTAGCTCATGAAAGCCGCGGTGATAACGAAGAAACTCTCAACCTTTTATACAACAAATACCACAGTACTCAAGTGAACATTGGTTACATCTACGGTGGCGACAATAGCAAAGGAAAACTAGAAACAAATCTAGGATGGGGAGAGCTTGATTACAAAAATAATCAACAAGTCACCCAATATCAAAGTTGGGAAGAGCTACGCTTCAATAGCACATTTTATTACGATGCACTTCCAAAAACATCTCTGCTGTTTCAAATCATAGCGAACGATAGAACCTATGACCTTACGGCTCCAGGTTCATCATCCAAGGACAGTAAGCACTACTTTACTTATTTGGGCACATCTTGGGACGCGACAGAGAAACTACAAGGTAGTGCAAAACTTGGTGCGCAATATAAGAACTTTGATTCATCCTTACGAGATGATTTTAAATCATTCTCCTGGGATATTAATGTCACTTATCTCATTAGATCATATTCAGCCATCCAACTCATCACCAATAGACGCTCTATGGATGCTGATGGGATTGGTAATGCTATTGATGCGAAAAACTATAACGTCAATTGGGTCCATAACTGGAATCAAAAAGTTTCAACTAAAGCTGAAATATCACGATTGGACGAAGACTATATTGGATCGGCACGAAAAGACGAAACGACCAACCTTACTTTAAATTTTGACTATGATTTTCGCCGATGGCTAACTCTCAGACTAGGCTATGGTATTGAGTCCAAAGACTCCAATATAAATACAATGAATTATGATCAGAATATCTATTATTTGGCCATTGAAGGTGTGATGTAACTTACGATGAAGTACGTGCTAGTAATTATTTTAAGCTGTCTGTCCTTGTCTGTTCTGGCAAGTGAAGCGCTATACAAGTTAGGTGTTGGCGACCAAATAAAAATTCAAGTTTATAATGAACCTGAGCTTTCTATGGAAATTCGCATCAGTGATAGCGGGCAAATAGACTACCCATTCTTAGGGCAAGTAAAACTCAAAGACAAAACGATAGAAGAAGTAAAAGTAGATATTCACGATGGGTTACTCGACGGCTACTTGATCAACCCGAATGTATTCGTAAGTGTGGTTGAATATCGCCCATATTACATTAATGGTGAAGTCGAGAATTCGGGTAGCTACCCATACAACCCTGGTTTAACAGTAAATAAAGCCATTACAATTGCTGGCGGCTTTACCGAACGAGCATCTAAAAAGAATATCTATATCTCGTCAAGTGATGATCCAAATATCAAGGCAACAAAAGTTACCTTGCTTCACAAAATTCAGCCCGGTGACATTCTCACTATCGAAGAAAGCTTTTTTTAGGTCTCCCATGGAAAACTCATTAATTAACAATAAATTGAATACAGATGAACCTCTGAATATTCGCCACTACTTTACCATTTTACTGAACTACAAATGGCGCATTCTCCTATTCTCAATAATGATGACAGCAATTGCAGTTCTGATTGTGCTATCAATACCATCACAATATACCGCAAAAGCTTCATTGCTCATTGAATCAAAACAAGCAAAAGCGGTCTCCATCGAAGACGTTTACGGTATTGATACAAAAAGCCAGGAATACTACCTTACTCAAATTGAAATTTTGAAGTCAGATCGAATTGCTGAAGAGGTTATTGCTCGTCTAAATTTAAACAGTAATCCAGAATTTGATCCAACCGTTGAAAAAAAACCAATGTTTGGATTGAATATTGACATTTTTGAACAATTTCCAGTCTTGAAAGCCTTCAAAAAAGAAGAGGTTCCTGCGTCAATAGAAGCAGCAGCGTATCGCAACAGCCGCTTGGTTCTTGCCAAATTCAAGCGGGGCCTAGAAATTAGGCCTATCAGAAAAACTCAGCTCGTGAGTATTCTTTATACAAGCAAGGATCCAAAACTATCAGCAAACATTGCCAATGAAATTGGTCGTGTTTTTATGGATAGCCACATTGAAGCAAAACTGGAAGTCGAGTTGAAAGCCAATACATGGCTAAACAATCGCATGGAAGAGTTAAGAGGAAAGTTAAGAACATCTGAAGCACAAATGCAAGACTTCTTAAAAACCGAAGGTCTGGTTGATATCAAAGGTGTAGAGAGCTTAGCATCTCAAGAACTTGCCGAGCTAACATCACAACTCAATAAAACCAGAGATCGCAGAGTTGCAGCTGAAACTCTGTTTTTAGTCGCTCAATCATACAGCCGTAAAGATAGTGATTTGTCTTCGCTCGCCTCTATTCCTGAAATATCCAATCACCCTATTATACGTGATGTAAAACTCGCTGAAGTTCAAGCTGAAAGAAAGGTTTCAGACTTATCTAAACGTTACGGTCCTAAACACCCATCTCTCAAGTCAGCACAAGCAGAATTAACATCCGTAAAACGAAACCTGAACTCTGAACTCAGACAGTTATTAAATGGTATCAATAATGAACTTCAAGCAGCGAAGCAGGCGGAAAAGTCATTACATAGAGAATTAAAGAAAAGAAAACTAGAGTTTCAAACACTCACTGTAAAAAATGCAAAATATTCTGAATTAAAACGCGAAGTACAAACCAATAGCGAGCTATTTGACCTATTTCTTAGTCGTCAGAAAGAGACCAGCGCATCCAGTGACTTTAATGCGACCATTGCGCGTTTTACTGATTTTGCAAATCCTCCATTGTCACCAAGCAAGCCAAACAGAAAACTAATTGTGGTACTGGTTTTCATAGCCTCTTTCGGATTTGCTTGTGTCATGGCATTCATGGCCGATGCAGTCAATGACACGTTCGTTGATATCAAACAAGTAGAAAAGCAACTTTCATTAAGCATTTTAGGCGTAATTCCAGAAATAAAAGTGAAAGGTCAGTTAAAGCTTAAGTCCTACTTTGATAGTAAATTCAGAGATTTAACAGAAGCGATCAGAACAATTCGAACAGGATACTTGCTCGCCAACACCAACAAAGAAGCCCATGTTGTGATGGTCACATCATCGTTGCCAGAAGAAGGAAAGACAACTTCAAGCATCAACTTAGCTTTTTCGCTTTCACAAATGGAAAAAACACTTCTTATAGATTGCGACTTAAGAAAACCATCTATTGCACATCGCTTTGATGTTCCAGGGTCTCAACCTGGTGTAACCAACTTGCTCACGAGAACTCATAGCTATAAAGATTGCATATACACAGATGAAGAGTCGAATTTAGATATTTTGACGGCAGGTGTTTTAACCAATAACCCGTTAGAGCTTATTTCTTCAGAGGAATTTAAATTATTAATAAATAAGCTAAAAACTGTCTACACAAGGATTGTTATTGATACACCACCTTGCCTTGCAGTAAGTGATAGCTTTATGCTGACTCAATATGTCGACTCGACGATATTAGTCATTAATGCGGCACATACTAGAACTAAAGTTGTCCGTGATGTGGTCGGAAAATTAGCACAGCAAGGCGTCAGAATTGATGGCGTTATTCTAAACAAACTAAACGTCAAGAAAGCAGCACATTATGGTGGATATCATCAGTACCAATCCTACTATGGTTCTGAAAACTCTTAATGACCAATTCAAAAGTACAATATAATTTTTATTTCAAACCTCTTAGATGGCTTGCCATCTTTGGGGCCTTGGCGATGGTATATTTCTCATTCTGCTTTGGCGTAGCATCTGTCTACGCCTCTGCTGCCGAGAAAAATATAGAGCGTTGGTCCATTCGTCCAGATAGCGTAACATTAGAAAACGTATCAGAAACAAAAACAATCGCATTAAAAGCAATTAGTCTCCAACCTTCTCATCCTCACTACTTTAATATACTAGGTAAGATCTATGAGTGGGAAGCCTTTCTCAAGAATTCAACTGACAGAAAAAATAGTTTGATCCACGCTAAAAATGCTTATTTAGAAAGCGCATCATTAAGGCCAATATGGCCTGATACTTGGGCCGATTTAATTGTAGTCGACTCGCAATTAGATAGTAAAAATATCGTGCAATATATAAATAAAGCCGATAAATATGGGCCATTTACGCCTAAAGTAAACCAAACCGTTTCACAAGTTGGACTCATAAACTGGCAATTATTTACCTCACCACAAAAAAAACTAGCGCTAGATCATGCAGCACGAGCTTTAACTCATCCCAAAACCAGGGGTGACATGTATCGTTACCTTAAATCACAAGGCCAATTACACTCTGTATGTACTGCTATTGTTAAACACTCTAGGGACTATAATAATAATGTTCCTCTTTGCGATAGGTTTCTACAATGAATTCCACAATAAATAAAGTGATTAATAGACGCCCGATAGCACTGCTCGTTTTGACCTTAATCTCACTGGGCACCGCTCTACTCTCTCTATCGAAAACATTGAATAGCCATGGCAATAGCACATATTTGTTGGAGTACTACCTCGGGGGAGATTTATATTTACATTTTATCTGCGCTTTGCTCATTGCACTGATGTTTATTAGGGTACTTACAGCATTGCATGGCGTTAAATTCAGTACGATCTTCGCTTTTATTACAATTTCTTCATTTTGCTTGATTGATGAAAGTTTACAAATATTTTCAAGTACGAGGACATTCTCTTGGCTAGATATTACAGCAAGTTTATCCGGTATAACTTTTGCTGTTGTTATCGCTTATATGCTCAACCATGCTCATGGTCAACTAAAATATCGAACGAAAAAACATATTGTCGAAAAAACCTAATTATCTGGAAAATAGACATAATCAGATCGCCTTAAAAATGAGAAATAGACGGTTTTTACTCTAGCCATCCTATATTAGCAGCAATAACATAATTATAATTTGTCTATCTGGAATATAGGATACAGACATGAAAAAAACACTTTGGCTAGTACTACTCATCACAATTTCATTAGGATTAACCGTTGCATTAACGTTACCTAATATAAACAATAAAACAAACACGGCTTGTTCAAGCACTGAGGCAATAAAAGAACAGTTAGAGCAGGCAGATGACCTTGTAGGCTTAGTCAAGAAATTGTCTGCACAGTGCCCTAAAATGACAAAAGAAATGGCTAAACTGGCTTCTTTAATACAACCCACTTTAATGGCAGAAATCCTAAAGTCGGTTTTGGAAATTGTTCCTAATAGTGATATTGCAGAATTAACAGCAATGCTTGTTGAAATCGCACCTAAAAATTTACAAGCTGAACTTGTACAAATTGCTGTAGAAGTAAATCCAGCTCTAGCGCAAGAGATCGTTGATGCTGTGGCTAAAATAGGAGCGATGGATCCAACAGATATAATTTTAGCTGCAATTAGTGGCGGTGCTGACCCGGCAAGCATTACTGAACCAACAGCCGCAGGTACACCGACCGCTGGAGCATTAGTTGCCGCTGATAATTTACCTGTGACAAACGATAACTCTATCCTTGTCAACTCCCCGACAGCAGATGGAACTTCTGAAACAGTTAATACACCTGCGGCGAACAGACCAGTTTTAACGACGAATACGCCTGCAGTTGCTAGTTCTCCGATAACGATCAACTCTCCGGCTGCCGATAACACTCCTATCGCAAACAATGCACCTTTGAGTAATACACCAGTGAATAATGCACCTGCAATTAGTGCTCCCGAAAACGGAAACATACCTATTGCTAACTTACCGGTTACGGATGTACCTACGACACTACCAACCCCCCCTGTTCTGACAAATCCTGGAAACACATCCACTATAGGAACGGGTAGTGGTAGCGGCGGCGGTACCGCATCAACGAATTAGCACTCTATCATAATCCCCTTACCCCGGAGGTTGGTTAAGCTAACCTTCGTCATTTGACGAACTATCGTATGCCTTTTATAGAAAAAATAACCTTTACCCTGTTCTTAATTTTCATCTTCTGGCTCCCCATACCTCTAGGAAGCAACCGTCCACTTGCTTGGTCTTTCAACGAAATATGGCTTGCTCTGATAATGCTATCTTGCCTGTTTATCTTCCCATTAAAGCATTGGGTCAACTGCATAAAACGTACAATTGTCATCGTATTACCACTTCTGATAACAGCAACATGGTCACTCATTCAAAGCATTCCGAACCTGCATTTATCTCAAGATCCTGGGTTAGTGTTAGTCTCTGCGCTTAAGGGATTTCACTATCTGCAACTTTGTTTAGTATCTTCAGTGCTTATCTATAATTCAACAACACTAAAATTGCTTGCCACTGTCATGCTCGCAGCCGGTATCACTCAGGCTTTTTATGCAAGCGTTATCAACCTACTCCATCTTGACCATTCATTAATATTTGAATTGCCACTTGGAAGTAGAGCATCAGGCAGTTTTGTCTATCATAATCATCTGGCTAACTTCTTAATGCTAAACCTTTGTATTGGCTTTGGTCTGTTGACAGCTCAGCTAGCAGACTCAAAATCCGTTGGGATCAAAAACAATATGGCTCATTTTTTGTCTGTACTACTCAATGACAAAACGTTTGTGCGCCTCGGGCTAATAATAATGGTTATCGCATTGGTTTTGACACGTTCAAGGATGGGAAATGTGTCTTTCTTTATTGCACTAGTTGTAGGGTGTGCCCTCTTGCTAAAACACTATAAGTTGAAATCAAAAAGTGTTTATATTTTAATTTTCAGTCTATTCATTGTGGATACATTTATCGTCAGTAATTGGTTTGGACTTGAGAAAATAAAGCAAAGGCTTGTGGCGACGAGTTTAGAAACAGAGTCCAGAGATGATGTGATTGAATACTCACTTGCTGCTGTTAAAGAAAGACCATTATCAGGCTTTGGCGCTGGTACTTTCTATTCAACTTTTCCGGCGTATAACCAAGGTAATGTCCAATTATTCTATGATCATACACATAATGATTATATCCAATTTACATTAGAGTACGGCCTAGTTACTGTCATGTTGTTAGGGGGAATGATTGTGCTCTCCGCACGCCACGGTCTTAAAGCCTTCAAAAGAAGAAAGAACCGACTAATGCGTGGAATTGGTCTGTCTTCATTAATGGCAATTATAGGCATGACTGTTCACATGAGTGTAGATTTCCCTCTACAAGCACCAGCAACAGCAATGTATTTTATACTATGTTTAATGATGGCTCATTGGTCATTAAAGATTCCGAGTTCATCCTACAAAACTCGGGGAACTACAGTTGCCACAGTTAACCACAGATAGGTTAAACAATAAATTAGCATCCTAATAACTAAAAACCCCCTATAACATCATCATAGAGGGTTTTTATGCCACATATTTGTCAACAAAGCTAATAGCCTAAGATATACCTACTATGATTAGGAATTAATTTTTTCACGGATAACGATGCAATAATACAAGCTGATAGCAGCAACCCAACGAAAAAGAGAAAGAACAACCATGAGTCTAATTGAATATAATGTAAATTAAGCCTCGATATGATACTGATAACAAATGGGTGGATAAAGAATGCAGCGAAACTAGTTGATGCAATAACATTTATGTATTTGTTGTCCACATCCTCAAATCGATGTAGAAGTACCATAAAGAAGAAACACAATGCAATCTTTTGAATAAACATTAAATCTAAGCCCACAAATTCAAAAGGCTGTTTATGAGAACTCCCCTCACATCCCCAATAGATTTGCAATAAAAGCACTAAGAAAATAAAAACAAAGATATAAATTTCTTTACTTCCTAGGTATTTGTATATGTGGTTTTTATGAATCGAGGCCACCATTCCAATCAAGTATACTGGTGTAAAATAGACAAAACTCTGAATGACATTGATATTATCAATTGGGCGATGGATGAAAACCGCAACTAGTGATAATAATATGATAATCATCATCTGAAACTTTAAGTTTAAACGAATAAACATCACGTGTATGGGAGAAAGAAAAAAGGTTATCATGATAAATGGGATATACCAGTAAGCAGTAATAAATCTTCCAGAGATATAATACTTAATAATGGGTACAATATATTCGCTTAAAATCCCCTCACCATTGGGGAGGAAATATCCGTCAAAGGCACTACTCTGTGTTACCACATAGAGTGTAATAGGAGCCAATCCTATGATTAAATATGGATACAGCACATTTTGACATTTTTTAATGATGAACTTTTTATGGTTAAACTTTGAATAAAATACATGATGAAACAGAAACCCTGAGATAAAAACAAAGAGTGATGTCCCACCCGATATAAAATTCATTACAGCTTTATCAAATAAACTATCAAAACTCATCCCAACCACTGAAAAAGAGTGCCCTGAAATGATAAACAAGATTGCAATAGCTCTAAATTGCGTAAAAGAGTTGATATGCATGGAAGCCCTAAACAATGACGCATAAATTATAATAAAACATGAATGATAAGGAGCAATTACCTAAATTTGATAAACACCTAAGTACACTGGCATACTTCTTAAGATTTTCTTAATTTAGCTTTTATAAGTAGCCAAGCAAATTTGCTGTTTGTTATCAAGTATCGCTTCCACATTCTACGTGGTTCTTGAATTACTCGATATAACCATTCCAAGCCAGAATTTTGCATCCATAAAGGTGCTCGCGAAACTTTTCCAGCAACAACATCAAATGTTCCACCAACCCCCATAACAAAGTCGACGCCAAGCTCATCTTTCCACTTGTTTATAAAATTTTCTTTTTTTGGAGAGGTAATGGCTACAAAAAGTAGCTTAGCTCCAGATGCCTTAATTAAATGAACCAAAGCAAGCTCATCATCCCAAAAGTACCCATGATGAAAACCTGCGATTTCCAAGTTAGGATGTTTTTCTCGCATGATTTGTGCTGTTTTGCCGACAACCTTCTCCTCCGCTCCTAGATAGAAAACAGGAAATTTTTCTTGTTCTGCCATAGCATTAAGTTCATGGAACAGATCGACACCAGCCACGCGTTGCCCAACATTATGGCCCATAAAACGAGCCCCCCAGACAACCCCCATTCCATCAATATTAATGATATCGCACTCAGTGACCGAATCAGCAAGTTCAACATCCGCTCTCATGTTCACTATCTTTGCGACATTGACAACGACATGTTGAGTAAAAACCTGATCCGCAACACGCTGCTTTATTGTTTCAACCGTTTCCTTCATAGACAAAACATGCATTGGTACATTTAAAAAATTTATTTCTTTGTTAACTAATTCGCTTTCCATAATTTTTCTCTAACAGTATTTTTCGATGTTACTTGGTGATTTCGGATGGCTATGAGTGGTTATGATTTCGGTTAGAATAAACAGAAAATGAATAATACATCCAAGCTTGAGTCCAACGAATGTAATTGATTCCAATAGAGAACCGATTATTCTTCTGATAAATAAATTGTTTCTTCTCTGCTGAGTACAGAGTATCAACAGAGTTATTCAGTATTTTTTTTGCCAAAGCGATATGTTCTGATGTAGGGTCAACTTTTATTAATGTGATGATAGCTTGGGCGACAGAATGAGGATCAATTGGATATCGATTAGTATTATAGTATTTCGCAGTACCATCTTTTTCGAAGAAATTATTGATGTAATAGTCGAGCCCTTTTTTTATCGTCGCATCGAAAAGATCAGTATCTAACGCTGCTTTAATTTCATACAGCGCTTCTAGATTGTATCCAGTATGAAACCCATCGATAAACTGGTGATGGTGCCGTTCACCATAAACCCAACTACCATCTATAGATTGTTGCCCAGCACTACGGGCAGCAATCCTTAAAGACAAGTCTCGATATTTCCTATTTCCGGTTTGACTGGCAGAAAATGCCACCCAAGCAGCAGCCCAAAGACTAGCGTTGTGGACAAAAGCGGTCTCACCCGGTATATAGGCAAAAAATTCCTGATTATCAATGTTCGTATAGAGATGGTTCACAATAAAGTCAGCGCTGCTTAAGGCGGTATTGACCATATCGTCGCGTCCTAATTGGAGCCCGAGTTGATATAATGCGCGACTCACATAAACCGTGGTGATCACGTTAGGTTTACCTTTAGGAACAAAAAAAGCACGCGCTTTCCAGTCAAAATGATAACCCCAACAAGAAGAGGTCCATTCATCACCAGCACAATTTTGTTCAAGTAACCAATTACCTAACTCTTCAGCTTCAGCAAGTAATTTCGAGTCCTTTGTACTTTTGTACTCTTCTAGTATCCCTAAAACAAATAAACCGATCCCCTTAGGATTCCTTTTTTCAGGTACCCCAAATAACGGGCGAAAGTTGATAGGTGAACGCTTAAATAATTGGATCCAAGCTAGTCCAACGATGCTATCTTTCAAGCTTGGGAAATGACTGAAAAAACGGGCATTCAAACCATCAAATGGATCATATCCAGCAAAGTTTCGTAACTTCGCCTGTTGAAAAATAGTATCTTTTACATCAACAATGTTATTCATTTTCTAAGCCCAACGTATCATCATAAACTTTTTGCATCTGAGGGATAATTGCATCAAGAGAAAAATTATCATCAAATTTAGTCTTTGCCGCGTTAACAAACTCTCTATTTGCATCACGATCTGAAATCATAGTGATCAAGGCTTGCTCTAAATTTTTAATATCTCCAGCATCAACTAGCAGGCCATCAACACCATCAGATATGGCATCTGGAATACCCCCTGCATAGCTTGAAACGACAGCAATACCGGCAGACATAGCTTCTAGGACTCCCATAGGAAACCCTTCGTTGTAGCTAGGTAAACAATACACGTCCGCTTTTTTCAAGATATCTAATTTTTCCTGACCACTAACCCAACCTAAGAAGTGAACTGAGTCGTCAATACCCAGCTTTTTTGCTTCTTCCTTGTATTCACAAATATTTCCATCACCAGCCATCATTAATGTTGCATGTGGTAAAGCATGTTTAATTTGCTTGAAAGCATGAATGAGATCGAGTGCACCTTTACGTGGGCCAATCCTTCCCAAAAAAGCAATCGTTCCAGGTTGGACTTCGGATCTCTTTATCGATAAAGTTGGAACTGCATTATAAATAACATTGACATGATCACTCTTATTAAGTGTTTGATACGCCCAATCAAGCCAGTGTGACGAAAGAACAATAACCTTATCTGACATTTCAAAAGTTTTTCTGATATGCGTTTTTTTCTTTTCATCACATTCATTGGCGTAAAACTCTCTGAACTCAGCACCATGTAGATGAAGAATCACTTTAGTGTTTAATGCTTTTACCATTCTGACTAACAGAGATTTACGTTTGTAACTTCCACGTGAAGACATATGGATATGAACTAAACCAACGTCATGAAATAAAATATAATAAGCTAACTTGAATATGCACATGACGAACAACTGCGCTGCGCCAAGGTGTCCCCATTTATTGTTAGAGGAGTGACTAGTAATTAATTTCACTCGATTATTTTCGAAAAAACCACACTCTTTATAGACACTTAAAACGGTAGCAACACCACCTTGACCATGAATATCGGTTGCCACTGTAATATTAATTTTTTTATTCACATCTATTCCTTGATTGTGCATATTGCTTGTCTTATTTTCCCATTTCGTGTTCTATCTAAAGAATTAACCAAATTAATGCTCACACTCATTGTTTGCCCCAATCTATCTTTGGTGTTAGCAATAAGTTTTGATTCCTGGTTTGAGTCAAACACAGTCTCATCTATGACCGCCGAAATGACGATTGAGCGCGGTTCATTTTGAATAAATTGACATGCAAGTAAGCCATCTACCCCTTTGGGAATGTGGTTCAAAATATGAACCTTCTGACCATCTTCACCGATAAGATAATCACCTACACGGCCCTCAATTTTACTAATGATGGGGAAGACTCTCCCGCATGGGCAGTGGGTCTCATCAGACAACACGACATGATCACCCGTTTTATATCGAATTAAGGGAAAATGTTTATTGTTAAAATTGGTTCCAACGATTTCGTGAGTTCCATTCCCAGCGTCAAAAAACTCCACATGAGAATAATCAGTTAACACGTGATAACGACCATGCTCGCAATTAGCGATTGCCGCCACTCGTTCAAATAACCCGTACCAATCAAAAACTGTACATTGGAACCTGTCTTCTACTACTCGTCTGTCTTCATCTGATAGCGATTCTGAAGAAGTAATTATGGACTTAAGGCCTAATGGGTAATATTCGCCTTGCGACTCTAGATATTTAGCAAGGGTAACGATTGATGACGGGTAGGCTTGAATAATTTCAACATCGAAATCAACCATCGCTTTAATGTAGTGTGGTAACGCATTTTTTGTCATATGAAAGGATGACAACATAATCAAATCTTCGAACCATGAGTATCGCCAAAATGGGACGGTCTTCTGTTCTAAGGGAACAATCATGTCGCCTCGAATCCACGCGCGCTTGTCACCTTTTTGATAACCTGCCCAATCGAGGTGGCGAGCAACAAATGCTTGCTCGCGAATAACCGACTCAATATCTTGAGGGATGGACAAAGGAGTCCCAGTAGTGCCACTTGTTGCACCATGAATAACATTTTTCTTTTTTGCATCCGAAACAAAATTTTCACTATTCGATTTGATATCGTCTTTACTAATGACAGGAAAACTCTCTAATCCATCAGACTCTAACTTTGAATTTTTATAAGTTGGTACTGTTTCTGATTTTTTAATCACCGAATTTAACTCTAATTCAGAATATTTCTTCAACTGATTAAGGTTTTTATCATGTGCTAGTAATTTTTTAGTTAAGCCTTGTTGACTTTTTCCTTCACGAATAACAACTCTAATTAATGCCCGTACACTTAACAATGTATTCTGAACAAAGATTGGAGAGTTAATATATATTCCACTTAAAAACATGTCTCGATCCTTAAATAAAGTTGATGGTGGTACACCTGAGATAAAAACTGCATTAGATGTAATAAATACAAAACCACACCCATAATATCTCTTAGCTAAACTATCAATTACAATCGCATAACCAAATGAATAATTTTTTCAATCTGCGGTATTTTATACATTTCACATCCAAAATCACCATAGTAAGCTTGATTATTTTTCAATAAAGTAGTTCTAAAGGTGACAGTTGTTAAATAGCGATATTAAATCCACCAGTTACTTTAGATTATACTGTTTATAAGCATAATATATGCCTTTGAATTAATAATAACGCCATCAACATTAATTATTTTTTTCCTTTAGTTCTTTATATCTCAAATATAAAACACATAGAAGCAGTAGTAATACTGGAGTTTTTGTTGTTAAAGAATTATTTGTTAATCCTATAATGAAGAATGTCATCAGAGCTAACTTATCTGGATATCTTCCATTTATAGCGAAGAAAATTATTGGGAGAAAAACACATATTGTTAAAGGTATCATCCCTAACAGTCCAAATGTAAAAATCCAACCAATGATATAATTCTCTATGACTTTTATCTCAATATACAATTCTATCGATTCAAGAAGTCTATCACTAGCGCCAAAAACCCACTCCGACATACTAAGTTGTTCAAGTAAAAAAAACACATCAATTCGGGCTGAAGCACTATTATCCATATATAGCTTTGACATAATTCGTTCTGAAATATTTGAATCAATCAAAACAAATATAAATATAAGCAGTGAAAAATACCCTAAAAGCAACAGCATTGAGATTTTAAACTTGTCCCCATTGATACCAGTTGTACAAAATCGCCACAACACAGGAAGACAATAAAGAAAAACTGTGACAGAAAATATGACTAAAGCAGCTCTTCCTCCAAAAGAAAAAAGAGATAAAAGAATAATCAACACATACAGAAAACTTGGCACTACACTTCTGTTGAAAATAAGAATTGCAAGGCTTGCAGTAATAAGTGCATTGTTTAGCGGATGTGTGAGCAGAGCTGTTGAACGAAAAAACGAAAAAGAATTAAACTCAACATTGACCACACGGAAATGCAGTAAGTATTCAATAATTGCTATAATCGAGTTTATGAGTATCAAATAAGCAATTAATTTTTGTACTTTACTTGCTTGCTCTTTGCTTATTATTGAAAGCAATGGTATTAACAACAGTGGTGAGAGGAATGTATTAATCAAATATGCCATCCCTGATGTTCCATGTCGAACAAACCCATAGACCACAACAAATAGTAAAGATAAAATACTTACGTACCAAACACTATTCAATTTCCCTAATGATAATTCAAACCATCGAGGCCCCAAATTTAATGTAACAATTGCAAAGGAAAACATAATAATATATGCATAAATATGTATTTTTACAAATGCGGGACCACCATTTGATACATAAGGAATCCCTATATTTTCAAGAAAATACCCACCAAGAGTTACCGACAAGATAATAGAAATTACAACATAGAGATAGATACTAGTGCTTTTCATTGAAAAATGAAGCCCTTTATGTAGTCTTTGATAGAAAAACTATTTAACATAAAATGCACAGACCCATATGATAAAAATCCAACGGTGACAAAGATGATAATAACAAGCCAACTCGGTAGTATATTTGTATACATGCCAGTAATACTTACAGATATAGCCATCATAATGGTTGCCAATAAAGTTTCAGGTAGATGTTGAGGACACGGATACCGATACCCAAGTCGCATCCCCACGATTAAAGTAAAGATTGAAACTACAAAAAACGCTAACATAAAACTGATTGCAGCACCTATCGCTCCATACTCTGGAATTAGTGCCAACGAAATTCCGACCTGAATGACAAATGCACTTAAGGTTAAAATTGGCATCCACTTTGTTTTCATTACGAATTGAAATCCATGGTCCAAAAAATGACACTTAATATTAAAAAACCAAGTAGCAATAGATAAAGCGTAAAATACCTTTAGATCCATAACTTGGTAGGCTTCACCTAAGAATAATTTAATTAAATGTGGTGCTAGCAAACATATACCAACTGTCGACGGTATACTGAGTGCGCATATAACACCACCATAGTATTGATGCTTCTTATACAGTTCTGATTTGTCATTAGCGACTTTCGTCAACTCAGGGAAAAGTGGTAATGCTACGACCATAAACACTAGTGACATAATTCCCATTAACAAATTAGAAACCGCAGAATATAAACCAGCCTGTTCCAGATCAGTTAATGATGCAATGAGCAACCGATCGCTACGTGATGCTAGTATACCTAGTAATCCAGATATCATTAATGGAAGGCCAAAACTAAGAAGTGTAGTTTTCATCGATTTATTATATTTATTAGATATTGCTCCATGATATCCAACAATTACTAATGAAATTGTATAGCTTACAATCAATGCAAATATAGCTGATATAATATTCTCATAATACAAAAGGGTAATATAACTTATTGTTATGGATAATATTGATTGAACAAAAACAGCTTTTCGATAATGGGTTACTCGCTCTTCAACCCTTGCACATTCCGTTAAATATAAATATAAACTTTTTGATATTAACAACAGATAAATGGCTGCAAAATTTGTCACGGAGAAAACATTAAACATCATCATGCATATAAAAATAACAAATGATGATAAAAACAAGCAAATCAACAACCAAAATGACAACTGTGATACAAATTTCAACTTTGATGATAATGTTGAATAGAATCGCACTAAGCAATTATTAATCCATTGAACCAGTACAGAGCGAACTCCTTCTGTAAATACCATGAAAATTGCTAACAAACCGTATTCATTTGGAGATAAATATCTCGTCTGAATTGAGATGAGTAAAAACAGGCCAAATGCAGAGCATATTTGAACAGGTGCATATTTAAATAACTTACCTATCAACATTCAATTTTCCATATACAGTTTGATATTCTTTGATAACATTATCTATAGAAAATTTGTCTTTAATTTTTCCTCTATCCATTCTCTTTGGACTATTTACATAGTCTATTATATTTATCATTTCAGATGAAACATCTCCAGCATTTATAAAACAAACACCAAAATCACGAAAATATTCTTCTTGCTCTTCAAGA
Source organism: Vibrio genomosp. F6 (assembly GCF_005146325.1). Classification (NCBI taxonomy): domain Bacteria; kingdom Pseudomonadati; phylum Pseudomonadota; class Gammaproteobacteria; order Vibrionales; family Vibrionaceae; genus Vibrio; species Vibrio genomosp. F6. The sequence goes on from NZ_SYUT01000019.1 coordinate 72,101, forward strand.
ATCCCTACTCTACTTGCGATTAGAGGTAAACCAGCAGCCAACATTTCTAGAGGGGCTAGGCCAAATGTTTCTTCTTTTGATAGGAAAACACCGACATCAGACTGCTTATATTTATTAATTACTTGTTTTTTTGACATCGGCCCTAACCAATTTATCTTATGATCAATTTTCATATTTATAGCTTTTTGGTTGAGCTCTTTCAAATACTTACTATCCCCGGGACCAATAACGCTTAACTCAGCATCTATTTTCTTGTTAAGAATGCTCACTAACTCTATAATCTTATCAATCTGCTTGTTCTTCGTTATTAGTGAGCAAGTTATCAATCGAATAGTTTTTGATGGTTTTAATTTCTTTTCCATTTCTGAAAAAAAACAAACATCAACTGGATTTCCAATCCCAATAGTTTTATTTCCATATTTTTTTTCTATTTCATCACTAATAACTTTCCCAACACATGTAATAACGTCAACTAATGACAATGTTATTTTAGGCAACACATGTTCAAAAATAATGTTATTCATAAATCCTCTAGAGATTCTACCTATTTTCCCTATAGAGTGAAGGGTTATCAATGATTTTGTATTTTTTAATCTGAACATCGGCATGCTAAATATATGACTATGTATTACATCTGGCTTAAATCTTTTACAGACATTATATAAAACAAAATTGTGATATAAAAATCCAGGTACTCTTATTCCACATAGTGAAGTACTTTTTGGTATAAAACTAATAGATACTCGGTCATGTAATTTATAACGATGATTATAATTAATCTCAGTTATACCTATTTTTATCGCAAGAACTTCATATACAAAACCTGAAGGTGGATCATTCGATAATTTTTCTACAATTTGCTGACAAACACTATCTACTCCTCCTGCATTTTCGCTTCCCCACTTGACTGTGCTGAGAGGAACAATAAGCAATATCTTTTTCATTACGTTTCCTTTAAGGCAACATTAAGAAATAACGCTGCCTTAATTAAGTTTGCATCACACTGCAATAAGACAGTGCAGATCAGTGAAAGCCATCTGTTTGTTAAGCGACTACGCCTCGAGTATCAATCACCACTTTCTTTGCAAAAGAGGTTTTATCTGCTGCTTTGAACTCTTTATGATCAACAAGAACAACAACAACATTGGCAATTTCCATCGCTCGCTCAAGTGTCACTAATTCAACACCCGCTTCTGCTAATTGGTTCGGTAAATCAGAGATATTCGGTTCAACAACGAGAATCTGCCCAATATCATCCTGAGCTAAGTTCGCTGTAATATCTAATGCCGGGCTTTCACGTAGATCATCAATGTCCGCTTTAAATGCAACACCAAGGCATGCAATTACTGGTTTTTTAAATTGGTCCGCGGCTTGTTTAACTTGCTCAACAACCCATTGTGGTTTGCCATCATTAACATTACGTGCCGCGGCAATCAGTTTTGACTCTTCTGGGCAACTATTGACTATGAACCACGGGTCTACCGCAATACAGTGTCCACCTACACCTGGACCAGGGTTCAAGATGTTAACGCGTGGGTGACGGTTGGATAACTTAATCAATTCCCACACATTAATTTTAAGTTTTTCGCTAATAAGAGATAGCTCATTTGCAAAAGCAATATTCACATCTCGGAATGAGTTCTCTGTCAGTTTCGCCATTTCAGCTGTACGAGAGTTGGTTACAATGCACTCCCCTTTAACAAACGTTTTGTACAGCTCCACCGATTTTTCACTGCAAGACTTGCTCATGCCACCAATCACTCGATCGTTACTCACGAGTTCTTGCAATACATAGCCAGGTAATACGCGCTCCGGACAGTGAGCCACTTTAATATCGGCCCCATCGCCTTTCTGCTGCGGGAAAGTTAAATCCGGCCTTGCCTTTGCCAACCAACCTGACAGTTTTTCTGTTGCCCCTACAGGTGACGTGCTTTCTAGAACCACCAAGTTTCCTTTCTCAAGTACTGGTGCAATCGCTTTTGCCGCGGCTTCAATATAACTAAGATCAGGCTCGTGATTATCCCCTTTAAATGGAGTAGGTACGGCAACCAAAAATGCATCCGCAGATTCTGGTGTAACCGTAGCTTTCAGCTTTCCTGTCATCACCGCACTTCTGACGACAATATCCAAATCCGGCTCAACAATATGAATCTCACCTTTATTAATGGTGTCGACAGCGTGTTGATTGACATCAACTCCGATTACATCAATTCCTCGTGATGCAATCACTGCCGCAGTCGGTAACCCGATATACCCCAAACCAATAACTGAAACTTTACTAAACATTTTTTTCCTCAAATTTTATCTTGCTAAAATATCTGCGATACGCTGACTTGCTTGACCATCACCGTATGGATTGTGCGCTTGGCTCATCGATTCATAAGCCTTTCCATCTAAAAGCAATTGAGTTAGCTCTTCATAAATAATTTGTGTATTTGTACCGACTAGCTTAACGGTACCGGCTTGTACCGCTTCTGGTCTTTCCGTTATATCTCGCATAACCAAAACAGGTTTACCCAACGATGGCGCTTCTTCTTGAATACCACCAGAATCCGTTAAAATGATGTGTGCTCTATCCATCAAATAGATAAAAGAGAGATACTCTTGCGGATCAATGAGGAAGATATTGTTAACGTCGCGCAATAACCGATTGATTGGCTCTTGCACATTTGGGTTCAGATGGACAGGATAAAGAACTTGGCATTCAGGGTGCTGTTTAGCGGTCTTCAACAATGCTTCACAAATACGTTCGAAACCTCCGCCAAAACTTTCGCGTCGATGACCTGTGACTAAAATGAGGTTTTTTTCTTTATCGAGCATTGAAAATTGTTGGTCCAACGTCTCTTTCAAGTATGAATCGCTGTTGATTTTATTGCGGATCATAAATAGAGCGTCAATAACAGTGTTACCTGTTGTGTGAATGGTGTCAGCGCTATAATTTTCACTTAATAAATTTTGCTTTGACGTCTCTGTTGGTGCGAAGTGATATTGAGTCAGTGCTCCGGTTAGTTTCCTATTTGCTTCTTCAGGCCAAGGCGAATAAATATTTCCAGTTCGCAAACCCGCTTCTACATGGCCAACCGCTATTTGTTGGTAATAACAGGCTAGTGATGTAGCAAAAGTCGTCGCTGTATCCCCATGAACGAGAACTACATCAGGCTTGAACGTCTTTAAGACGCCCTCCATTCCATTTAAAATCTTAGTTGTCACGGTACTTAACGTTTGACCAGGCTCCATAATATTCAGATCAAAATCAGGCATAATTTCAAACAATGCCAAGACCTGATCAAGCATTTCTCTATGTTGTCCTGTCACACATACTTTCGTTTCAAAACGACTGTCTTGCTTCATTTTATGAACCAATGGTGCCATTTTTATCGCTTCAGGCCGTGTACCAAATGCTATTAGAACCTTTTTCACAATATCGACTTCCTGTTATTCCAATTAAAATACCTACTCAAGGTCGAGATTCACTTCACAACATTGAAATCAGTAGATATCACAAATTTTGAGCACGCTACCGCCACTAGATATCGCCTCTAGAGTGCTATTTACAGCAGTAACAACATAATCATTGTTTATAAACACTTATATTTTCGCGCTCTGCGTGATATTAGGGCTCACGCTAAGCAGTAAATTTATTAAAGATCCCTTCAGAACCAACATCAATTAAGTCAAATGCTTGTTCAAAAAGTGATATCCCACCTTGGTATGGATCGGGAATTTCTGTTTCATTAATGAGACTATGGGATAAAAATAGAGATAATTTATATCTATATTCAAATGGACAAATATCAAAAAGGCCTGCAAGCGTTGATTTATCAACAGCTAAAATTAGATCAAACGTTTCAAAATCATCATTTATTATTCTCCTAGACTTTGAAACTAGAGGATTGTAACCACGATTGTTAGCAACCCATATAGCTTTAGGATCGGGGTCCTTCCCTTGAATAAATTTTAAGACACCAGCACTATCAACTTTCCAGCATAAATCTCTCTGCTGCGCCTTTTGCCTCAAAACGGCTTCCGCCATTGGAGAACGACATATATTCCCAGCACATACGACAAGAATTGATAGATTTTTTCTTTCCATGACAAATAGCAAGTTCCTAAATTAGGATAATCGCTTCTTGAATATCCTGTGTCTTTTGATGGCAAGGATAATATCTTAAGACGCGACCTGAGTTTGTCTCATAATTGCAACTAACATTAAATATAAAGTTATTTTATGCTGACAATTTCATGCTCTAAGACATAGAAGCAGCTTGTGTTCAAAATTCAACCATCAGCTTTGCAATCTGACTCAGTCATCTGCCCTCACCCGCCTGATCCATTCTTAAATAACATTAAAAGGCTTTATTTACAGTAAGTTATAACAAGTTCATTTTTTCAAAAACGCCTACTATTAAAGTAAAAAGTGAGCCTTGGTTATCATCTCCTTGATAAATTTCTCATCGAAATAAAATTTTTTAATTTATTATTCTGACTCTATTATTGATAAATCAACGCCTATTGTGCGTTGAATATTTGCTTGCTAGACTCATTTCGAAATAAATTCACCCCTTATTAAATAACTTATGGTGTTAAGATGAACAAATTATACTCTTCGCTCTTGATTAGCTTTACCTCTTTATTTACGACAATGTCAGTTAGTGCCGATGAAAGCACTCAACAAACATCTGCAAACATTGAACTATCAACCCAAAATATCCAAGAAACTGGTGGCTACTTATCTGCGGATATATTCATAAATAATAAAAGCAATGACTTCGAAAACATTAAATATTGGCTATCAGTAAAAGGCCCAAAAGGTTTATCTTTCCCTGCTAAATCAGTAGTGCAAGGCGATAACTCTAATATTGAGACGGTAGAAACTGGAAGTATTCTCAGTTTCAGTCGAGGAATTTGGATTCGTGATTATATGGAAGATGGCTTATATACTGTATCTATTGAAGGTGTAAATACTGACACCGGGGTAATATTTAAAGAGTCAAGCCAGTTTGTTAAGGGCGTTGATTTATTAAATCCAGCAGTTATTGACGGTCTAAGTTTACAAGTTTCTTTATCTATTGCGTCGAGTATTCCAAGTGAGGGCGGTTACCTACCTCTTTATATTGATGTTCAAAATGCCAGAGAAATCCCTGCTAGTGTTGAGTTTTGGATAACCGCAGAAGGCCCTGACGGACTCAACATCCCAATTAACTCTAGACAAGCTCTAACTATTGGCGGAGAAGACTCGTATACTAAAGCTCGTGGATTCAGATTCGATGCAAGTTATCCTAAAGGTGAGTATGTGCTCACTACGCAGATGTATGATGTAGCATCTGGTCAGCACATAGAGTATTCTCTAAGCGTATTCAAAGACTAATCGATACTAGCCTCAACTGGAATACTATTATTTCCCTCAATATCGATATCAATTACGTTTTTATCGATGAATAAAAACGTATATTCATCTCTATATGAATTATTCTTTATAGCGACGTTAGAAAATGACCAGCGCTCATCCTTTGTTATTGTACGGATCGCTGTTTGATATTGAGGGTTACTCACACCATCAAATGTGATGACTTGAAATTCATTGTTTGTTATAGATATATTTTCAATAGGGCTAGTTGCTTGTTCCCAATCAGAATAACTCTGCAATCTAATTCCTTGCTGAGAATAGCTAAACTGATTATTATTAATTCTCAATCCACCCCAACTAACCTTTCTGTCTGATCTAGAGTTTGGGTAGATATTCAACAAGAATCCATCAATGTTTGATAAATTGTTATTTTCAAAAAGAACGTCTGAGTAATAACTTAACTCCACGGCGCTTCCGTTAATATTATTGAAGTCATTATTTATAACTTTTGCATTCGACACTTCTGTTCTTGATGATAATTTAAGTGAACATTCAACAAATTGGTTTTCGATAATAGAAATATCATTACTCCCTCCGACAAATGTATTTTTTGTTGCTTGAGTCGTTGTTACTTGAGCACATCCCTGAAACTTATTCTTCATTACTATTATGTCTTCAGAACCAACGGCATATTTTCCTTCGTCAGGACTTGTCGTTATCCTTAATGCCGCATCACCAAAATGATAGAACTCGTTATTTACTATCATACTGTTTTTGGTACTGGCTAAGTACAGCCCCTGTTCTCCCCAAACTTGGTTACTGTTTCCATTATTCAATCCAGTAAATACGACATCAGAGATCATCAGATCTGTCGTGTGCTTAATATACAACAGATACTCACCAACAAAGTCATCACACTTTGCTAGTTCAGCTTTTCCTGCCCCTATAATCGATATATTTCTTTTACTGAACAACGAAATAGTTCGACAAATATCATAAAGCCCATTTGGGATCATTAGCGTATCGTCATCATTTAATTCTGCTAACGCTGACTGAAAAGCTAAACTGTCATCTTTACCATCATCTGCTATGGCACCAAAATAGGTCACATCGTATATATTACCCTGTGCATTCATGATCGGTAGACTAAGAGATGCAAATAGTAAAATTAATCCTTTCATAATTTATAGCCTCAAAAAAAACATACCAACCAACAGAGAATAGTAGCATATCAATCCGTATTTAATTTTTATTATTAATGGTGAGAGCCTCTTAATTTAATTCTTATTTATGAAACATCTCATTAATGAGTCAATGTTATCCTCCTTTTCAGTTGAACTTTATCTACCTGATATAGACAATTCCCCCTAGAGCATCCCCTAACCTGATTTGCTCATAACTACCAGTACTAATTTAATATTTCAGACACACCTATATTATTTTAATAATTATCAAACATGCGAATTAGAAGGAAGCTTTCATGTCGCTCAAGTATTTTGTTCTTACCATAGGCGCTATATCGTCAGCCCTATCCACAGCACACGCAGATACGATTCACTCGAATGAAATATATACAAATTTAAAATGGTCGTGGAATCAGAGTCAATTTGAGCCAAGTTCGGTTCAGGTAATGGCAACCCCTGTTGTCGCTCAACTCAATGACGATAATAGCGACAATATAATTGATAATAATGATGTCGCTGATGTCATCATCATCACCTTTAAGAACAAAGATTACGCGAAAGGCGGTATAATTCGAGCTCTAAGTGGCACGGACGGTGCTGAACTGTGGGCTTACAATAACGGTGCTATTATCGCTGATGCTCGTTATTCTCCTGCAGTTGCTGACCTTGATGGTGATGGCGTTGTGGAAATTGTCACAACCAGTAGCTCTAGCAACTTTATCAATATTCTTGATGTCGACGGCAATATAAAAAAACAAATTCCAAAGGTGGAAAGTGGGTGGAGATCTGTCGGTGATATCTCTTTAGCCGATCTAGATGGTGATGCCTCGATTGAGATTCTCTCAGCCAATGCTGTATACAATTACGATACTGGTTTAGTGTTCAGTCACCCTTGGGCTCCGTCATCGATTAGTGGTGATTTTAATGGCGACTCAAGAGCAGAAGTCTTTACTGGTGGTGCTTTATATCAAGGTAACGGTTCTTTCGATTGGCAATACCAGGCCAATGATACAGTCTGGTTCTCATCTTTAGTCAACCTCGATGACGATAAGCAACCAGAAGTTATCGTGTCTGTACCAGCAACGTATAATTCAGCTGAAAATAGTGTGTTTACTGTCTTGGAACATGATGGAACCACAAAGTGGGAAGTGACCAACCTCGAAAATTCAGGGGGAGGTGTTCAAGCTGTATCAAATTTTTTAGGTCGTGAAACTCAAATAACAACAAGCTTGTCAAAAATTTTCGGTTACGCCAATTACCACAGCTCACCTTCAGCAACCATTACCATTGAAGAGAGTGATAAGCTTTGGATTCGTTCTGGAGCAGCTATCGATGCGATTGGGACTGCGCCTAGTTCAGTAGTAGGAGGTAACGGCGGGTATTTAAATAGCCCAATAGATCTCTCTCAAGTTGAAGCAATAGATATTACTTCAGGTCGATATTGGTGGGGGGGATATCATGTCCTTGCCTTAGATTTCTATTTAAAAGATGGCTCCCAAGTATCGATGGGCTCAAAACGTTACTACTCTCATCATATCAAAACTGAGCGAGTGACCGTGCCACACAACTCCTTTATCAAAAGTATCAATGTCTGGACATCATATTGGTTGGTCGATGGCTTGCAGTTTCAAATCGCATCAGTACCTGACAACCACGATGTCAAAGGCATCGTTTATGCGGGCTATTCAGCCGTGGATATGTATAATTTCAAAGGGGAAAAAGTGTGGTCAGTACCAAATGATGACATAAATAGTGGCAAAATTGGGGTATCCGCTTTCGATTTCGATAATGACGACATTGATGAGGTGTTAGTTCAAGATCGTCAAACCGTTCGTATTCTTGATGGTCAAACAGGTCGTGTATTAAGCTCTATTGATAACTCTTCAGGTACATTGTGGGAATATCCAATTGTTGTCGATCTTGCAGGTGACGATAATGCAGAGTTAATTGTCGTTGCTAATGATTATGACCGTCCTTATGCAATAAATCATGGTGTCTATGTGTATGAATCTGCGGACGATGATAAGCCATGGAAAAATGCCACACGTATTTGGAACCAACACTCTTACCATTTCTCGAATATCAGTCAAGATGGGTCGATCCCAAGCAGGGCAACATCTAGCTGGTTAACACACAATACTTATCGTTCAAGCACCTTACGTGGCGTTGTAAACAATACGAAGTCTCCCATTTTTGGTCGCCAAACAGGAGAGATCTCTAGCCATCATGTATTAAACGATCAAACGTTATTTGTACGTTCTGGTTTCGCGATTGACGCTTTAGGTACAAGCCTTGATCATTTAGCCGGTGGGGATGGTGGAGCATTGCGTTCGCCTGTCAATTTAGCTCAAGTTGAATCTATCCAAGTAACCTCTGGTGATTATTACTGGGGTGGCAATCATATTATTGCTTTAAAGTTCACCTTCAAAAATGGCTCATCAATTCTCATGGGCTCTAAACATTACGCTTCAAACAAAGTCGTGGAAACATTCACTATTCCTCAAGGAAAGCAAATACAACAGATGAATGTATGGACCAGTGGTTGGTTAGTTGACGGATTACAATTTGAACTAAACTAATATCTAACCGTTAGAGACTAAAAAACCCGACATTAGTCGGGTTTTTTATTAATGAAGTGAATACGGAGATCAAAGAAACTGTTCTCTTTCCTCTCTACCCATGAACCTTACTGCTTTTTCTTTTTGCTGTAAGCTCGCTTCTTTCTTTTAAAAGCAGGGCGTTCAACCTTAGGGAGCTGCCTCAATGATTCTGGAATATCACCTGTTTTTACGGTGTGCATTAAATGGTCGATTCGAGTTTCTAACGCTTGCATAAATGGCTGATAGGCTTGATTTCTTTCTGCCATTCCTTGAAGTTGATGTTCCCAATGCGCTGTCATATCGGGATAGGTAGACTCAGAAGGTAAAGCATGAATTAACCCACGACCCGCTTCGCTACTTAAAATGGTTTTTCCTTGGCGCTTGAGTAACTGTCTTTTAAACAAGGTATCAAGAATACCTGCTCGTGTCGCTTCAGTGCCCAATCCATCCGTCTCTTTAAGAATTTTCTTCAACTCTTTATCTTCGACAAATCGAGCTATACCTGTCATTGCTTGTAATAGAGTGGCTTCAGTAAAATGCTTTGGCGGTTCAGTTTTTCGGTCTTTAATCTCACCTTCTCGACATGTTAATACGCTACCTTTTGTTAAAGGTGGAACACTATCCATTCCTGCATTATCATCTTCAATTTTTCCCATCAAGGCTTTCCAGCCAGGCGACACCAATTGACGGCCTTTCGCAATAAACACACCACCAGCAATATCAAACACCAATTTAGCCTCTGCATAAACGGCTGCTGGATAAAATTGCATCAGATATTGCCTTGCCACTTGCTGATAAATTTTCATTTCATCGGCAGACAAACTATTCATCGACATTTTCTTAGGCGTTGGAATAATGGCATGGTGCGCATCGACTTTTTTATCATTCCATGCTTTTGATTTAAGGGATAAATTAGCGTTTTGAACCGCTTCTGTTAACTCTTTACTGTTACTGCCTATCGCCTCAGTCACCGACCTAGCTTGCGAGTAATGTTCCGTTGGCAAATAACGACTATCAGAACGTGGATAAGTGATCAGTTTGTGCTTTTCGTATAGTGACTGACAGACATCCAGCACTTGTTGAGCACTCATACCAAATCGCTTAGAAGCATCAATTTGCAGTGCAGATAACGAATAAGGTAATGGTGCAGATTGCTTGGTTTGCTTCTGTTCAGACTCAGTTACCGTTGCTGGTTGGTTCATTATTCGCTGAGCCACATTTTCCACAAGTTTACGATTCAGCACACGCCCTTCTTCATCTTGCCACGGTAAACAGGCTTCGCTCGGCTTCCAACGGGCCCGAATATCAAATTGCTGATTGCCATCTTGATAAGGGATCAAAGCATGTAAGGTGAAGTAATCTCTAGGAATAAAATTTTCTATCTCTTCATCTCGACGAACGACTAGCCCTAATATTGGTGTCTGAACTCGCCCAACAGAGAGCACGCCTTGATAACCAGCTTTCTGCCCTAATAGCGTATATGCGCGGGTCATATTCATGCCATACAACCAATCGGCTCGAGAGCGTGCTAATGCAGACACTGACAATGGAATAAAGTCATTATTACTTCGAAGTTGTGTAAGTGCTCTTTTCACAGCAGGTAAATTTAAGTCGCTGATCAACAACCGTTCCATCGCCGATTTTTTTGTCTTACTCACTTTGCAGTAGTCAATCACCTCATCAACTAATAGCTGTCCTTCTCTGTCTGGGTCACCCGCATGAATGATATGTGTCGCCTCCTTGAGTAACTTACGAATAACCGTAAGCTGTTTACTCGATGTTTTACGCGCTCTTAATTGCCATTGCTGCGGCACAATAGGCAAATCATTTAAGTTCCACTTTTTATATCTCTCTTCATAGCAGTCTGGTTCTACTTGCTCTAACAGGTGTCCAATACACCAAGTCACGATATCCCCATTACCACAACGAATGAAACCTTGATCTTTTTTTTGAGGATTAGGAAGTGCCGCTGCAATAGCACGGCCAAGACTGGGTTTTTCGGCGATAATAAGACGAGGCATAGTAATGAAATTCTATTTTTGAGACAGATTAGAAACAATTAAGGCCACATTATCTAATGTGGCCTCAACAAATCAAGAAAAACTGTTTTTTTATACAGCTATTGCTAATAATAGTTATAAATATTCGACATATTTATCCAAGTCTCGCTCTTGAACTCGCATTGGTGTGCAACCCGGCGTGCCTAAGTAGAGAAAACCAACGATTTGGTCCTCCCCTTCAAGACCGAAAGCTGCGCGAACTTGAGGGTGAAACATCCATTTTCCCGAGCGCCAAAATCCCTGAAAACCTTGTGCTACAGCAGCCATTTGCATCGCTTGAGCCGCACAGCCAGCAGAAAGATGTTGTTCAAATGCAGGCACTTTATCGTGCTCCGTCACTTTCGCGATCACGGTAATGACCATGGGTGCACGAAAAGGCGCTTTCCCTACCTTTTCTATCACCGCATCTTCACTTTCATCAGAAACTGCCGCTTTCACTAAAATATCCGCTAACTTTTGTAGCCCCGCCTCACCTTGTGAAATCACAAATCGCCAAGGGGTTAACGCTCCATGATCTGGCGCTCGCAACCCTGCTCTTATGATATTTTCAAGCACAACACCTTCTGGTGCTGGTGATGACAATTTGGCAATTGAACGTCTATTAAGCAAGAGATCTAACGCATCCATAATGAATCCTTATTTATCGCTTTGTTTTTCTTTTTATTAGGAAATATCCATCTCCTTTCACTCTAGCATAGAACATAAACGATAATAAGTCTCAATGTGAACACTTTAAACCTCAATACTATTTCAATAGCTTACAGCTTAATCGCCAATTCAACCCCTTGACGTATTGCTCTAACGGCATCCAGTTCACCGGCATGATCCGCCCCGCCGATTACATGAAGTTTTTCCCCTAAATCATGCCATTTGTCTTCAAACGGACGCACCGATTCCTGACCTGCACAAATGACAATTTTATCAGCCTCAAGTAACTGCGGCTTACCTTTAATCGAAATGTGTAACCCTTCGGCATCAATTTTGTTGTAACTAACCCCGCCCATTAAATTCACACCACGTTTTTCTAATGTGCGCTTATGGATCCATCCTGTCGTTTTACCCGGCCCTTTTCCTACTCGTCCTACTTTACGCTGTAGAACCCATACCGTTTTATCACTGAATGAATCTGGGTATGGATATAAGCCCCCCGGATGTGACATCTCTTTATCAATACCCCAATCATGCAACCAGTCATCTAAATTATGCCCGACAGGTTCGGTTAACATGGTTGCGACATCAATACCGATTCCTCCAGCACCAACAATCGCAATTTTTTCACCCGTGGGTGTTTTTTCTCTGATCAATGTCTGGTAATCGACAACTTTGTCGGGATCATCAATACCGTCAATTTTCACTTTACGCGGTTCAACACCAGATGCCATCACCACTTCATCATAATCATTAAGCATCTCGAATGTCGCTTCAGTATCCAGCTTCAAGTTCACACCTGTCTCATCAATACGGTTAGCAAAGTATCGAATCGTCTCCCTGAACTCTTCTTTCCCCGGGATCTGCATTGCTAAGCGAAATTGACCACCAATTCGATCATTTCGCTCAATGAGATCCACTTGGTGTCCTCGTTCCGATAAGGTGGTTGCACAAGAGAGCCCCGCTGGGCCAGCCCCAATGACCGCGACACGTTTTTTCACTTCAGCAGGCTGAACGACAATCTCGGTTTCATGACATGCTCTCGGGTTGACTAGGCAACTGGCTCGTTTCGCTTTAAATACATTATCTAGACACGCTTGATTACAACCGATACAGGTATTAATAAATTGCGCATTATTTTGCTCAGCTTTTAATACAAATTCAGGGTCGGCAAGGAATGGACGCGCCATTGACACCATATCGGCTTGCCCAGTGCTTAATATTTTTTCGGCTTCGTCCGGCGTATTGATTCGATTACATGTGATCACTGGTACTTTTAGATAAGGTTTTACTTTTTCAGTGACCCAAGAGAATGCTGAGCGCGGTACTTGCGTGGCAATCGTTGGAATTCGTGCTTCATGCCAACCAATGCCCGTATTAATAATGGTGACACCTGCTTCTTCGAGTGCTTGCGCAAGCTCAACAACATCTTCGAATGTACTGCCCTGCTCAACCAAGTCGAGCATGGATAAACGGAAAATAATGATGAAGTCTTTTCCGACGGCGGCACGAATTGCTTTCACTATCTCTAATGGGAATCGAATGCGTTTTTTGTAGCTACCGCCCCAATCGTCATATCGCATATTGGTGCGTTTGCAGATAAATTGGTTAATCAAATACCCTTCTGATCCCATCACTTCTACACCGTCATACCCTGCAAGCTGTGCAAGTTCGGCGCTGTTTGCGAAGGCATCAATGGTTTTTCTGATTTGACGAGGGCTCATTTCGCTTGGAGAGAATTTAGCGATAGGCGCTTTCATGCCAGACGCACTTTGAGCAAAAGGGTGCATCGCGTAACGACCAGCATGTAAAATTTGCAGTGCTATTTTCCCACCATGTTTATGCACAGCTTCAGTGACCACTTGATGAGCTCGCGCATGTTTTGGCTTACTAAACTCCGCACTTAATGGATGTAAACGTCCACGTAAGTTCGGAGAGAAGCCCCCAGTCACTATTAGGCCAACACCGCCTTTCGCTCGCTCTTCGTAAAACGCGGCAAGCTTTTGCAAACCTTCTTTGTGCTCTTCTAAACCTGTATGCATCGATCCCATCAAAACGCGATTTCGCAACTGAGTGAATCCTAGATCTAATGGCTCTAATAAATGTGGGTACATGGCTGACATCACTTTTCATTCTAGTTTTTGTGGTCTGACCACAATATTACTCACCAGACAAAAAATCAAACATCCGTTTACAATTTTGTAACACCGATCATCTTGTTCTACTTTCAAATAGCAACAAAACATTGAAAGAGAAGCTAAAATAAAAACTAATGGTTGATAATCACATAGATAAGAATCAACGCTGGCGTGTCAATCTTGAGGTGGTTTGCTTCAAACAATTAACGTAGGATAAGTAACTAATATTATTGAGTTTACTCTCCAACTAATCATCAGCACTCATCCATATGAGTTGTGGGGACCCGATGAAAACAGTATTTAACTTTATACGCATGATTTTTAAAGGTATTTGGAAAGCCATTACTTTTATTCGTCTTGCTCTGGCTAACCTGCTCTTTTTGCTCAGTATTGCCATTGTTTATTTTGTCTATTTCCATGGTAATGCCGAACAACCGCAAGTACAGAAAGAGTCAGCACTGGTTCTTAATCTTTCTGGGCCGATTGTGGAGCAAAGTCGCCAAATCAATCCAATGGATTCAGTCACAGGCTCACTGCTTGGACAAGATCTTCCAAAAGAGAATGTGCTTTTCGATATTGTGGAAACCATCCGAGCCGCAAAAGACGATGAAAAAATCACAGGTATTGTGCTCGCCTTGCGTGAATTACCAGAAACCAATTTAACGAAGTTGCGTTACATCGCTAAAGCACTCAATGAGTTTAAATCTTCAGGTAAACCTATTTACGCCATTGGCGATTTTTATAATCAGAGCCAATATTATTTAGCCAGTTATGCCGATAAGGTTTATCTGTCTCCTGATGGTGGCGTAATGATCAAAGGGTATAGTGCTTACTCCTTATATTACAAAACCTTACTAGAAAAGTTAGACGTCAATACCCATGTCTTCCGTGTCGGTACATATAAATCAGCCATTGAACCTTTCATTCGCGATGATATGTCAAAGGCAGCGAAACAATCTGCATCACGTTGGTTGACTCAATTATGGGGCGCGTATGTTGATGACGTATCCAATAATCGCCAAATAGATGTCAAAACACTGAACCCTTCAATGAAAGAGTTCCTTGCTCTGATGAAATCCGTCGATGGTGATCTTGCAGCTCTCTCTTTGAAACTAGGTTTAGTGGATGAACTTGCGACTCGACAACAAGTTAGAGCAGCAATGGCTGATGTATTTGGCAGTGATGGTAACGACAGCTACAACGCTATGGGGTATTACGAATATCGCACCACACTTGCACCACAGCTCAATACTGCGAGTGACGATATTGCAGTGATCATTGCAAGTGGCGCTATTCTTGATGGCCAGCAACCACGCGGTACTGTCGGTGGAGACACAACAGCCGCTCTACTTCGTCAGGCTCGAAATGATGACAAAGTTAAAGCGGTGGTTTTACGTGTTGATAGCCCGGGTGGAAGTGCGTTCGCATCAGAAGTTATTCGCAACGAAGTTCAAGCGATTCAAGCGTCTGGAAAACCCGTAGTTGTATCTATGTCTAGTCTTGCTGCTTCTGGTGGCTACTGGATTTCCGCGGGGGCCGATCAAATTATGGCTCAGCCGACAACATTGACTGGATCGATTGGTATTTTCAGTGTGATCACGACGTTCGAAAAAGGCCTTAATAAGCTAGGGGTATACACTGATGGCGTAGGAACATCACCATTCTCCGACGTTGGGATCACGAAAGGTTTATCCAAAGGCGCAGCCGATGCCTTCCAACTAGGAATTGAACATGGCTACAATCGCTTCCTTGGGTTAGTTGGTGAGAGCCGTAACATGTCCCGTGAACAAGTGGACTCTGTCGCTCAAGGCCGAGTTTGGACAGGCCAAGATGCATTGAAACATGGCCTGGTCGATAAAATGGGTGATTTCGATGATGCTGTTGCGCTTGCTGCTGAGCTAGCACAATTAAGTGAATACAATATTTACTGGGTGGAAGAGCCACTTTCACCAGCAGAGCAATTTATACAGGAGTTTATCAATCAAGTTCAGATATCCGTTGGGCTAGATGTTAATTCTTTGCTTCCTGCGAGCATTCGCCCTATCTCAGAACAATTAACTCAAGACGCTCAATTACTCAACAGTTTTAACGACCCTAAAGGGCAATATGCTTTTTGTTTAAACTGCCAAGTTCAATAATAGTTAACTGAGTATCAACTATCGAATAAAAGGGGCGTCTCTATGTGAGGCTCCCCTTTTTATTGCGTGACGATTGGATATATAATCGCAGCCCTGTTCCCTACATAACATTAAGTGATTTCAAGCTATGGCTAGAAAACATATCTATATCGCCTACACAGGCGGAACCATCGGCATGCAAAAATCAGATCATGGCTTTGTTCCTGTCGCTGGTTTCATGGAAAAACAATTACAAAGCATGCCTGAGTTTCATCGACCAGAAATGCCAGATTACACGATCCACGAATACGAACCTCTGATCGACTCTTCAGATATGACACCAATGGACTGGCAACAAATTGCTGATGATATTCGAGAAAACTACGATAAGTATGATGGGTTCGTTATTCTTCATGGTACTGATACCATGGCATATACCGCTTCGGCCTTATCGTTCATGCTTGAGAACTTAGGCAAACCAGTCATCGTAACGGGTTCACAAATCCCTCTGGCTCAGTTACGTTCTGACGGTCAAGCTAACTTGCTTAATGCGCTTCATATTGCAGCCAACTACCCTATCAATGAAGTGTCGCTCTTTTTCAATAATCAATTGATGAGAGGTAATCGTAGTACTAAATCTCACGCAGATGGTTTCAGCGCATTTACTTCACCAAACATGCCAGCACTACTAGATGCAGGGATTAACATCCAGATAAACAGCAGCATTACGGTCAACCAGCAACCTGAAGGCGCTTTTAAGGTTCACGATATTACACCTCAACCTATTGGTGTAATTACAATGTACCCTGGCATTTCACACGAAGTCATTCGCAATACATTGCTACAGCCTGTAAAAGCAATGATCTTACTTACTTTTGGAGTAGGTAATGCACCACAAAACCCTGAGTTGCTAAGCCACTTAAAAGATGCGTCTGAGCGTGGCGTGATAGTGGTCAACCTAACGCAATGTCTGGCTGGAAAAGTCAATATGGGGGGTTATGCAACAGGCTGTGCTCTTGCGGAATCAGGTGTGATTAGCGGCTTCGACATGACCCCAGAAGCGGCGTTAGCTAAGCTACACTTTTTACTTAGCCAAAACTTAAGCTATGACGAAATTAAAACCAAAATGCAGCAAGTTCTGCGTGGTGAAATGAGCCTATAAAATAGTACCCACACTACCGTCATGACACACAAAAAAGGGTTGATGAACGTATTCATTAACCCTTTTTTATTAAGCTTAGTATTAGAAATGGCGTATTAGCCACGACTCACGTTCATTCTCACGATATCACTTTGATCGGCTCGAAACTGTTTTTTTAATTCAGCTTTCGACTTAAAGCTAATATCACCACCAGCCGCAACTGTCATATGTTGCGCATCTACATTATGCTTAGATTGATACAACATCACAGCTTGCATACATGAATCTCGCTGCTCTTTAGAAAGTGATGTACCCTCAGGCCACTTGCCTGTTTCTACAGCAAAATTTAAACGTTCGTAAACTTCAGGAGTCATCGCGTCGAGTAATTGTTCTGGGTTCATAATGCACCTTATATTGACCACTTGCAGACAGAACATAACCCGTTGATAAACTGAGTCAAGGATTGTTAAAAAAATAAGTCTATTCGATCACAAGAGAGTAACAATGAAAACTCTAAAATGGCTAGTCGCTCTTTCTGTCCCGCTCATCGTTAGTGGCTGCTTTGAAAATAATAACACCACAGAAAAACTGTGTAATAACAACCCAGATCTACGTTGTGACCAACTCAATATGAATGATGGTCAATGCCGTTTACCGAGAACGGATCTTATCTGGCACCGATTTGAAGTGAAGAAAAATCCAACGGATGGCAATAAGATCAAAGAGTATGAATTTGTCGCTGCTTACAGCAAGTGCCTAGAACTCGCATCTCAAATCGCCCCTATCGATCAAACTCTTTTGAAACAAAAACGTTTTAACGCTCTGATACACAGCATCGCGGAAAAAGAACGTATTGCCGGAGAGTTAAAAAACTCTACTGCGCCCAACACGCTCTATTTTTTATGGAGCCAAATTGGCAGTGACAATGCACGTAGAAAATTTTTGCGCTTAGAAGGGACAAAACAACTCGAAACCGCTGAGCTACAGTACGCACTTGCGACCTTCTACACGACTCGTGATAAACCGAAAACCATTTCTTTATTGCACAATGCCCTAGTCTTAACCAAGCCAGATAAATTAAATAGCGAAATCGTAAAATCGCTTGCGAGCATTAACCAGTCTCTTGGGTATTCTGAACATTCCTATATTTGGGCTATTGTCGGTAAAGAGTTTGAAGTTCCCATTGCTTCGGAACGAGACTTACAGCGAATGTATGGTTTTGATCAAGAAAAAGTCGACCGACTCAACACCATCGCTGAAAATATCGCTGACGAGATAAAAGACGGTAACTATTCTCGAAACATGCTGCCTAAAATAGACAAGCTACAATAAACACTATGCGCTCAGTTGAGCTTCTCGTTTAATAAAGCATTGAAAGAATGAGACAATAAGCGGTGAATTATTCACCGCTTTTTTCTTTTTTGTTGAAAACTAACGACACTGAGTTGACGCAGAATCTTTCATTTGTTGTTGGAGGCCCATCAGGAAAAACGTGACCTAGGTGGCTATCACATGCAGCACAGCGGATCTCGAGTCGCTTCATTCCGTGACTTGTATCCTCTAAATATCGGATCGCTTCATCATTGATCGGCGCATCGAAACTTGGCCAGCCACAACCTGAATCATACTTGTTATCTGAGATAAACAGCGGCGACTGACAGCAGGTACAGCAATAGATACCCGTCTCTCTATTGTGCAATAATTTTCCAGAAAAAGGCGCTTCTGTTCCTTGTTCCCGACAAACCTTATATTCGGCATCAGACAAAGCCCCACGCCAGTGTTTATCAGGCTTTCGCATCTTATTAACATCATTATTCATGTTAACATCTCTCCATATCTGCAATTAGTTCATTCATTATTTTGCATAAAAACTTGCACCAACGGCCTTTTGTAGCACATACTTTCTTTCCGTGACATATTGGACACAAAACATTTAAATTGCTTTATCATTTTAGGGCATTTTACCCCAACTGGAAGAGCCCCGAACAGGCGTTTACGTTCAAAAAGTAATCATTTGCATAAGAATGTTAAGAAAAGCGATGCTTTTTTTTGACTTTAAACAAGTTAAGACGGATTATCTATTGCAGATGGTAACCGGGTTCTGTAATTTTACTACCAGTTATCTTAAATCAGAAATTAAGTTGTGGAGCAACATAATGACTATCAAAGTTGGTATTAATGGTTTTGGTCGTATCGGCCGTTTCGTATTCCGTGCAGCACAAGAACGTAATGACATCGAAGTTGTAGGTATTAACGACCTTATCGATCTTGACTACATGGCTTACATGCTAAAATACGATTCAACTCACGGCCGTTTCAACGGTACTGTTGAAGTTGAAGGCGGTAACCTAATCGTTAACGGTAAAACTGTTCGTGTAACAGCTGAGCGTAACCCAGAAGAACTTAAGTGGGATGCAATCAACGTAGACGTTGTTGCTGAAGCTACTGGTCTTTTCCTAACAGACGAGACTGCACGTAAGCACATCACTGCTGGTGCTAAGAAAGTTGTTCTTACTGGTCCTTCAAAAGACGCAACTCCTATGATCGTTATGGGCGTTAACCAAGACACTTACGCTGGTCAAGACATCGTTTCTAACGCTTCTTGTACTACTAACTGTCTAGCTCCTGTAGCTAAAGTTCTTAACGACAAGTTCGGTATCGAATCTGGTCTTATGACTACAGTTCACGCTACTACAGCAACTCAAAAAACTGTAGATGGCCCTTCTGCTAAAGACTGGCGCGGTGGCCGTGGTGCTTCTCAAAACATCATCCCATCTTCAACTGGTGCTGCTAAAGCTGTAGGCGTTGTTCTTCCAGAACTAAACGGCCTTCTAACTGGTATGGCTTTCCGTGTACCAACTGCTAACGTTTCTGTAGTTGACCTAACAGTTAACCTAAAAACTGCTGCATCTTACGAAGCAATCTGTGCTGCTATGAAAGAAGCATCTGAAGGCGAACTTAAAGGCGTTCTTGGTTACACTGAAGACGCAGTTGTATCACAAGATTTCATCGGTGAAGTTCAAACTTCAGTATTCGATGCTAAAGCTGGTGTTGCACTAACTGACAAATTCGTTAAAGTTGTATCTTGGTACGACAACGAAATCGGTTACTCAAACAAAGTTCTAGACCTAATCGCTCACATCTCTAAGTAAGCATTAGTTTAGACTTTCTTTGAAAGCTAACTTGAAAGGTTTTCGAATCTTTTAAGTATAAAGGGCGACTTAATTGTCGCCTTTTTTGTACCTGCTATTTAGCATTAACCTCAGAAATCAGAACTAACTGCTAACTGCTAACTGCTAACTGCACATTTTAAAGCTTAGGATCGTCTTGCAATATCTCGGTTCAATACTGCAAACACACATTTACTAAAATGCATTCGATTGCCCATGTGCACGTCGGCAATCGAATGCAATCTTACTCAAGGAGTATCTAATGACTTTACGCCACTTTCCAACAGTGTCAGTTCTATCTGACAACGTCACCATCATTGAAAAAAACGGTATTAAAATTGTTCGAGTGATCCACGAAAAAGCAGAAGCAGGTATTTCTCTGCACGGTGGGCACGTCTTATGGTTCAAACCTCAAGGACAAGATGATGTCATTTGGCTAAGTGACAATGCAGAATTCGATACTGAAAAAGCATTTCGTGGAGGCATTCCTATCTGCTGGCCTTGGTTTGGTCGCATCGCCGCACCTGCTCATGGTTTTGCACGTACGAGCCAATGGACACTGATCGATCACCGAGAAAACCATCATGGCGTCATCGTTAGCCTAGGGCTCGAACAAAATGAGCGCACTCTTGCCATATGGCCGCATCAATTCCAAGCCCGCGTAAACATCGAAATAACAGAAACACTGAAAGTCACTCTGGATGTCAGCAACACCGATACCAAGCCATGGGTTTTCTCAGGAGCCCTCCATACCTACCTCAATGTTGGTGATATTCACCAAACTCAAACTACCGGTATGGGTTCTGAATATATTGATAGCCTACTTGATGCGAAAGTATGCCAAGGTGGAGAAGTGCTAACACTCACCGATACCATTGATCGCGTTTACACCTCTCCAGCGGAACAGATTGAAGTTCAAGATGACCAACTACAACGCACTCTTGTGGTTAAAAACCAAGGCGATAATTCAGCCGTATTGTGGAACCCGTGGGCTCAAGGCGCTCAGGGTATGAGTGATATGACTGATGACGGCTACTTGACCATGTTATGTGTAGAATCGGCTTTACATGCCCCAAGCATCGAAATGGGTAAGACATTGCAGCCAGGTGAAAGCCACCAACTCGTTACTGAAATTTTGGTTAAATAATCCAATTGAATAACTCAGTAAGCATAAAAATTGTTAATTGAATAAAATGAATTCGGCGAGAGAGCGTCGCCGTATTTATTGGTGACATGAGGCGCGGTTTTGGTAAACTTGCGCCTTATTTTTTAGTAGCAATATAACTCCCAAGGATCGTTATGGCTTATCAATGCCCACTATGCCAACAGGCTCTTTCGCAAGTAGACAAAACCTTTAAATGCGTCAAGAACCATCAATTTGATTTGGCAAAAGAGGGGTATGTAAACCTGATGCCGGCACATCATAAGCACAGTAAAAATCCAGGTGATAATAAGGAGATGATGCAAGCTCGTCGACGTTTTCTGGAAGGAAATCACTACGATCCTATGCGTCAAGAAGTCGCTCGCCTATGCCAATCATATTTAGCAGATACCAACCATCAACTTCTTGATATAGGTTGTGGCGAAGGTTACTACACCGATCAGTTCGAACGAAGCATCACGGCTCAATCGCCAAATGCTCGCGTATTTGGACTCGACATTTCTAAAGTTGCCATTCGTTATGCAGCTAAACGCTACACTAATTGTCACTTCTCAGTAGCCTCAAGCCATCGCTTACCTTTCGCAGATCATTCTCTTGATGCCATTTTACGTATCTATGCCCCATGTAAAGCAGATGAGCTTGTACGCTGCGTGTCTGATCATGGTGTTGTTATCACCGTAACACCTGCTGGCCGTCATTTATATCAGCTTAGAGAGCGTATTTATGATGGAGTAAAGCTACACAGTGAAGAAGCAGAAGAGATTGAAGGCTTTGCGCTGGAGCATCAGCAAAAATTGAACTACATGATGGATTTGCCAGGCCAAGAGGCGTTCGACTTATTACAAATGACCCCTTTTGCTTGGAAAGCCAGCGATGAACTTCGACAAGAACTTAAATCAGCATCACTATTTCAGTGCGAAGCTGATTTTATGCTTAGAGTCTACCGCAAACAGTAAGGCTTTTATCAAAAAGTCAAAAAGGCTTTTGCCATTATTTATCGAGAATGATACTCATTATTATTGATAAATATAATCGCCTCCATTATTATCACCATCTTATTTTTTGGAGGCGGCGCATATGCGTATTATTTTTATTTTTCTCACCACCCTACTCACAGGTTGCTCGGCAGCGTCTATTTTTAGCCCACAATCTGAAAAT
Source organism: Vibrio genomosp. F6 (assembly GCF_005146325.1). NCBI lineage: Bacteria > Pseudomonadati > Pseudomonadota > Gammaproteobacteria > Vibrionales > Vibrionaceae > Vibrio > Vibrio genomosp. F6. Next base: position 94,826 of record NZ_SYUT01000019.1, read on the forward strand.
GTGCTCCACTCGGCTTCCGTCTCTGCGGTTCAAAATCAGCAAGTCCACACATTCTACGACTATCAACTTGCCACTCCGACTGGCCAAATACTGTCAATAAGTGCGCTTCCTGAACACATTACTGACGCCGATGTCATTTTAATTGGCGAGTGGCATACGCACTCAGCGATACACCGTTTTCAAACCGATTTGCTCAAACAGCTAAATACTCAAAAGGCCAATATCACTCTGTCGATGGAGCAATTCTCACGAGATTCACAACCTGTACTTCATCAGTATCTTGCAGGAGAGATTGGCGAACAACCATTCACGAAGCAAGCGAATGCATGGCCCAATTATGAAAGTGATTACCGTCCTCTCATCGAATATGCTAAGTCGAATCAGGTCGATGTGATCGCAGCAAACGCGCCAAAAGCCATCGTTCAGTGTATAGGGAGAGTTGGGCTAGAGTATTTAGAAACGCTTCCCGTTCAACAACGTCGCGACATTGCCGAAACGGTCGATAATTCTGCGTCTGAATATAAAGAAAAATTCATGGCATCACTGCACCACGGAACACCAGAGCAGACAGAAAAGCAGTACTCCGCACAGATTAGCTGGGATGAAACGATGGCAGAAAGTATCACCCATTACTTAGCTCAAAACCCTGATAAACAAGTGATGCACATTGCAGGAAAGTTTCATACTGAGGGTGGATTGGGCACCGCAACTTCAATCCTCAATCGTAACTCAGCATTGAACATTGTGGTGATCACGCCAGTTACTCAGCTTCAACCCAACAGTTCAGATTATCAACTGCTTGTTCTTGATCCCCCAACCCGTTTTGTTAAACCTGAAAATAGAATGAAAGCTTATAAAGCTCTCAGCCAACGCAACAAAGATCTGAAGTGTGACTAGCCCTTAATGATATTTCTCTTGGTGCCTATTCACTTAATAAGTAACAGGGCCAAGAGATACATCTATTTCCTTTCTAAAACTCAAATCCCCTCCTCTTACCTAATACCCATACGTTCAAGATGGCTCATTTTTTGCACATTACCTTTCGAGCGTTTTTTATCCAAATTGAATCTAATTTACACAAGTTTTTCACGAACCTGCCGATATATTATCTGAAGGTTAGGAAAGGAGAGCACCATGACACCTGTAGGTATGAGTTCAGCAACAGTTAACACTCAGCAACAGATCAAGCCTCAAATAGACAGCGATAAAGCCAGTGCCGTTGCTACCTCGTTGAAAGTAGAGAAAAATACTGTCACGCTATCCAATGAAGGTAAGGCTCTCCTTGCTGCTTTACAAGAAATTGATAAAGAGAGCACTAAACCAGCAGAAGATAAAACGGTTGGAGAAAAAGTGGAGGCATTCACACATGGCGCACTTGGTATGGATAGTCCTGAAAAAATTGAAGAGGAGCAAGACAGCTCATATTCGGCAGGGCAATATCTTTCCGCAGCGGTAACCGTTGGCGGCATAATTTTAGCTTTAGCGTAACTCAGCTAAGTCGGGTTAACTGATTCGAACGATCTATTACACAACCTTATACGCTAATTTCGTTAATGGGTATCTCACCCAGAATTTGCCGTGAACGTAAACTCTTCCTTTTCTTAGCTTCCTCCCTCAAAAACAACAATCTCACACGGCAGCCATCACCTTACTTGTAAATAGCACAAACCGATAACCCACTTCTTGAATTTTCTTTTCTGTCATAATAGTTTTCTATTAGTTTATTAAAACTGTCACATATCAATGATTAACTAAGCCCGCTTTTATCAATAAGGAATAGAAAATGAAGCCGTTAATCAAACCACTTATCTTAGCCGCAGCAACCTATACGCTCTCCTTCTCTGCTCTATCTGCTGAGATAAAAAATGTCATCCTAATGATTGGTGATGGCATGGGACCGCAACAAGTTGGTTTACTTGAAACATACGCTAATCGAGCGCCGCACTCCGTATATAAAGGAGAAACAACGGCTATCTATAAGCTCGCTCAACAAGGCGTAATTGGATCATCATTAACTCATCCAGAAGATGCGATTGTGGTTGATTCCGCGTGTTCAGCTACAATGCTAGCAACGGGTATCTATACGGGTTCAGAGGTTATCGGTATCAACTCAAATGGCGATCATGTTGAAACAGTATTAGAGCAAGCCAAACGCATGGGTAAAGCGACAGGGTTGGTGTCAGATACACGTCTAACGCATGCGACTCCGGCCTCTTTTGCGGCTCATCAACCTCATCGTTCTTTAGAGAATGATATTGCATCAGATATGCTACATACTGGTGTTGATGTCATGTTGTCTGGCGGATTACGTCACTGGATCCCGAAGTCGACGAATGACAAAAAACAAACTTATAAAGATCTACAAGCTCTGACAGGCGGTGATGTATACCTTAAATCAAAACGCAAAGATGAGCGAAATCTACTCGCTGAAGCCCAAACTGATGGCTACAGCTTAGCGTTTAACAAAACCATGTTAGACAGTGCTCAAGGCGATAAATTATTAGGGCTCTTCGCCTATTCAGGAATGAATGACGGCATCGCTTATACCAACTCGAAACGCGATCCGAACCGCACTCAACCTTCGCTTAAAGAGATGACAGAAAAAGCACTCAATGTCTTATCAAAAGATGAGGATGGGTTTTTCTTGATGGTTGAAGGAGGACAGATCGACTGGGCAGGTCATAGCAATGATGCAGGAACAATGCTGCACGAAATGATTAAGTTTGATGAGGCGGTAAACTCGGTCTACCAGTGGGCTCAAGGTCGTGAAGATACAATTATTATCGTCACTGCCGACCATGAGACAGGCTCATTCGGCTTTAGTTACTCTTCAGATAAGTTACCAAAACCAGAAAAACGCACTGGCGAAGCTTTTGAGAAACGCAGTTATGCCCCTAACTTCAATTTCGGAAAGTTTGAAATTTTAGATGGCCTGTACAATCAAAAACAGAGTTATTACGGCATGATCAGCGCATTTGAAAAACTCGATAAAGCCCAACAAACACCAGCAAAACTGGCAGAGATAGTGAACCAAAATAGTGAATTCCCAATTACAGAAGCTCAAGCGGAAAAAGTAATGAAGAGTAAGCCCAACCCATACAGACTTGCTGGCCATAAATATTTAGGTGCCGAGAATGTACCAGCGATAAACGACTTTGATGCATTTTTCCCTTACAACGACCGTGGTAATTTACTCGCAAGAGAACAAGCAACTGGCCAAAACACCGTTTGGGGTACTGGTACTCATACGCACACGCCAGTGAACGTTTTTGCGTGGGGACCAGCAGAAAACATTATCCCAGTGTCAAAAATTATGCACCACTCTGAACTGGGGCAATATATTAAAGACCAAGTAAAATAATCAGGTCAAAGCGCTCTGAACGGAGCGCTTTTTACTTTAAAGTAGCCATACCTATAAAGTAGTCATACAGATCATATGGAAGAAAGTGTCTGTTACACACCTATTCAGAACTCTTGCTGACCTTTCACCATATGCAGATGAACATCTTGCTGTGGGAATGGAATCGAGATCCCCTCACGATCAAACCTCAGTTTAACCTCTTTCGTTACGTCCCAATACACATCCCAATAATCCTCAGTTTTCACCCAAGGGCGGACTATGAAATCCACAGAAGACGTGTTCAACGTATGTACTTTAATTGCGGGCTCAGGCGTTCGTAACACAGCAGGATGGGTGGTAACAATGTCAGTCAAAACAGACTCCGCTTTTAGCAAGTCATCGCCATAGCCAATACCAAAAATCATGTCGACTCGGCGAACTCTTTCATGCGTCACATTCTTAATCACATCACCCCATATCTTACTATTGGGCACAATAATAATTTGGTTATCAAAGGTTTTGATCGTTGTGTTAACCAAGCTCATATGGCTCACCTTACCATCGACTCCACCAGCAAAAACAAAATCGCCAACATCAAATGGTTTATAAATCAGCAGCATCATACCTGCTGCAAAGTTCGATAACGTATCTTGCAATGCAAAACCGATGATGACACCCGCGATACCGAAACCGGTCAGAACTGGTGTTAAATTAAGCCCTAATTGAGATAGCCCGACTAAAATACCGAGAACCCACACCACATTGCCCGATATGGTGATAAAAAAGTTCTGCATCAATTGCGATAATTTCAGGTTTTTTGATACAACCGCTTTGCTAGTGATCTTACGTACTAACTTTGCCGCAACACTGCTTGCAAACAGAATGAATACAAACACAAATAACTGGAAGACGTGCTGAGGCGCATTGTTCGCCACCCAACTCCAAAGGTCCGAAGACCAATTTGTCACCAAAGACCAGAGCACTTTACTGTCGAGTAAATCCTGAGTGATACTTCCCGTCACTTCAAACATCAAACGCTTATATTCTGAGGTATCAATATCAAGCTTATCGGCAATAGAGAGCATGGAGCGCAAACTATCAACCGCAATATCAAGTCGTTGGTTGATGACTAACTGGCTCAATTGAAGCGACGCTTTTTCTGATTCAGGGCTCACCGCTAACTGCTTTCCAACACTTTTGACCTGCTGGTTAAAATATTCAACAGATGCATAGGTCAGCCTTAGCCGCTTTGCTACCAACTCCCGATACATTTTCTCCGGTTTGCTTTCGTCCACCCCGAGGGTTTTAAGCCATTCGATATTTTGCCAATTAGCCTCCACAACCGTATCAAGATAGGTTTGCAACTCTTGAGACTCGTTTAGCATTGCAAGCCGTTGTTCATCCGTGGCGGCATTTATTTTTTCATTAAGCGCTCGGATTTTCTCTTCTAAATAAATCGCAGCGCCTTGGGAGTATTTTTGCTGCATTTTAACTTGAGAAATCAGTTTATCTTTAGGGATGGTTCCTCGGCTAACCGCTCCAGCCAAAAAAGAGCGTAGATCATCATTTTTTTGGAACAGTTGAAGTTGAATCGCGTCTTTCTCATTACCTGTTGCGGTAGTTAATGCATTCGATAACTCTTGAATATCCTGATTAACTTGCGCAATATTTTGCTCCACTTTCGATAAAACCGGAGCCTCAACCTCTTCCTCGGCTAAGGCTCTAGGCATAACAAAAGTGGCAAGTAACACCAACAAACTAAAAAAAGAGAAAATTGAATAGCGACGGAAAAACGGTTCCATGACAACCTCACCTATGACAAGTCTTTGTTTCATATAGATAGTCTAAGTGTACACCACGAGTTCTAAATAAGTGGTGAATATTCGTTAGAGTTTAGTGAATAGTATTTGGGTGGACGAGAACTGGCATGAATCGAAAAAATAAAGCCAGTGGAATTATCCGCTGGCTTTATTTTAGAAATTTGGCTATCTATTGGGCTACGATATATCTTAGTGCATGTCTTTAGTTACGATTTGGGTGATTCAAAATGTGGTCCTCCCAATCAACCACATCAATTTCGTATACTACTTTATTTCGTACACTTTCACCCTCTGCGTGCATTGCAGATTTTGAACCTGTGATCAGTGGATGCCATGCAGGTAAAGGTTTTCCTTCCGCTAGCACTCGGTAAGAACAGGTTTCAGGCAACCAGTTAAACTCGTCAACTTTATCGCGAGTTAGCTTCAAGCACTCTTCACCAGATTCAAATCGGTTTGGGTAATCTTTACATGAACAGGTTTTGCTATTGAGTAAGCTGCACGCAACGTTGGTGTAGTAAACATCATCGCTATCTTCATCCATTAATTTATGCAAGCAACACTTCCCACAACCGTCACAAAGAGATTCCCACTCTTGTTCAGTCATTTGTCCTAGGGTTTTCTCTTGCCAGAATGGAGTGCTCATCAGTCTACTTCTTTACTTATTACGTGGGAGGCGATTTATACCGCCATGACACACAAAGTGCAAGGATAAAAAGTTATCCTCCTTGCTGTGCGCATGGATAATTTCTGCTACTATCGCGCCCCTTAATCATTTCAACTGGTACTTATTATGGATTGCAGACTCGGATGTGGCGCTTGTTGTATCGCCCCTAGCATATCTTCTTCTATACCAGGGATGGAAAAAGGAAAGCCGGCAGGAGTTCGTTGTATTCAACTTAACGATGACAACTTGTGCAAACTCTTTGGTAAGCCGGAACGACCAAAGGTGTGTCACGCTTTTAAAGCTTGTCCGGATGTTTGCGGGAAAACCAATCAACAAGCGCTAGACAACATCACGGAACTCGAACGAATCACCTAAAAAAATGCCGCTCTCGTTGAGCGGCATTTTTAGATTCGTTGTCGACCCAGTAGCGAATGAGACAATGTTGTGCCATCCACCAATTCTAACTCACCACCGACAGGAACACCGTGAGCGATTCGACTTGCGCCAACTTCATGGGCATGGCAAAGCTCAGCAATGTAGTGAGCCGTCGCTTCCCCTTCAACCGTTGGGTTGGTTGCTAAGATAACTTCTGAGATATCTCCACGACGTAAGCGATAATCCAGCGTATCTAAACCAATATCGCTCGGACCAATCCCATCTAATGGAGATAGGTGCCCCATTAAAACAAAAAATCGGCCTGAGAACTGGCCTGTCGCTTCAATGGCTGCGATATCAGCAGGGCTTTCCACCACACATAACTGTCCATTTTCTTGACGCTTTGGATTCGTACAGATATGGCATGTTTCTTCTTCTGTAAAAGTTCGACACTCATTGCAATGCCCTATTTCAGTCATTGCTTGAGAAAGTGCATCCGCGAGTTGCAGACCACCTTTTCTGTCTCGCTGTAACAAATGAAAGGCCATACGTTGTGCCGACTTGGGACCAACCCCAGGTAGACAGCGTAAGGCCTCCATCAAATGCTCCAGCATATGGCTAGTACGCATTATTTATATCGTTACTCTTAGAATGGCATCTTCATGCCTGGTGGTAATTGCATACCGCCAGTTACTGAGCCCATTTTTTCTTTTTGAGTCTCTTCAACGCGACGAGCAGCATCGTTAAATGCAGCAGCAATAAGATCTTCAAGCATCTCTTTGTCGTCTTCCATCAAGCTTTCGTCGATTTCAACACGGCGAACGCTGTGGCTACCAGTGATAGTAACTTTAACTAGACCAGCACCTGACTCGCCTGTTATTTCCATATTTGCAATTTCTTCTTGAAGCTTTTGCATGCGATCTTGCATTTGCTGGGCTTGCTTCATTAGGTTGCCCATACCGCCTTTACCAAACATGTTAATCTCTCTGGTTTATTGAGTTATGTTCAAATAGATGGGGTTGAATCATCGACTATTCAACCCGCATTCTGCGTTAAATTGGTCGAACACTATCGCGATCAAGCTCTGCCGCAAAGCGTTTTTCAATAAATTGTACGACTGAATCACTTTCTAAGCTGACAAATGCTTGTTGAAGCTTCGCTTGATAGAGTTTTTCGCGTAGTTCCAAAGGTGTTTCACCTTCGTCACTGATCGTCACCGTTAGATGACACTCTTCAGCGTACGCAGTGTTCAGTGCTTGTAGTAGTTCACTCTGTGCACGATCGGTATTCAAGTGGGCTTGTGTCGCCCTTAAGTGAAGTTCAATCGACGAATCTGTTTTCTTAAATGACGAATTCAATGCGAGCTGCTCAACCAATTTAGGAATATTTAACCCTTGAATGGTTGCAGACCAAGCATCTTCCCCCACAGATTCTTGCAGTAATTTTTCCACCATTTCTGGGGTTTTAATATGCTCTAATGCATTTTTTATCTGAGTCGGTGTAAGTTCTTTTTTCTCTTCAGCCACAACAGGTTTAGATGGACGCCAGCGATATGCTTCATCATCTGGTTTTTTATCTGTTTGCGGCGCATGAGTTTGAGAAAGTGGCGACACCAACTCAGAATTACCGTGCTTTTGCGCTACACGGTCTAATACTGACGTTTTTGCTGATGCCGCTTTAGCCTTTTTTACTGGAGAACCAGACGTTGGCTTGTCGCCGCTTTGATTGCGACGCTGAGAGCGTAACTGATGACGAAGGCTACTCACAGGGGACGCAGGCGTATTGCTCGCGGGCGCTTGAACAGGTCGTTCAGCCGGTCTCGTTACAGGCGACTCTTGTGCTGTACCTGAGTTCGCATAGGATTCATTCGCATGCTTGCCATCAGAATACGAGCTATCAGGGTACGGACTGTTTCCATATTCTGGTGGTACGTTCCCATGATGGTAGTCGCTCGGAGGAACATCATCATACTGCGGAACCATCTGATCATAATGCGGATCAGAGACTGGGGCTTGCGAAGCTTGATTGTACTGAGCTTGCGATTGCGGCGTTGGCGCAGCCTGTCGTGGACTCGATGGTGTCGGAGTAACTGGAGCAGACTGATCTTGACCAACTGGCTGAGACGGTACTCTTTGAGAAGTACTCGGCTGAGGCTCCGGTTTGCTGCGTTGCTCTTGCTGACTTGGAGCAGTTACTGGTGCAGAAGCTGCGGTATTATCGCTGTTCGTAATAGCACTTGCTTCGACGCTTTGTGCGGGGCGAAATGCCATCATACGTAAGACAATCATCTCTAACCCAACACGTTCAGTTGGAGAGAGAGGTAAATCTTCACGACCTTTAAGTGCAATCTGATAATAGAGCTGTACGTCTTGCGGCGTTAAGCTTTTAGCCAACAACTCAATTTTAGCCGCATCAGGTTGGCTTTGATCCAGTGTTGATGGTAAAGCTTGGTACATAGCAACACGGTGCAACTGAGTAGACAACTGGCGCAGTAAGCCATCCCACTCAACACCATTTTCCGCAAGCGTTTGGATACTATCCATTGCCACTTGAGCTTGCTTGCTGCTAATCGCCTCTAACAGTCGGATCGCCTGATCGGTATCAAGCGTACCTAACATATGAGCAACCGTATCAGTGATAATACTGCCATTACCCAAAGCAATCGCTTGATCAGTCAAGCTCAACGCATCACGCATACTGCCGTCAGCAGCGTGCGAGATCATGCCTAGAGCACGAGCATCTGCTGTGACTTGCTCTTGTTCTAAAATTCGGTCTAACTGCTGGTGAATATTATCAACGCTGATTGGCTTCAAATGGAATTGAAGACAACGAGATAAAATCGTCACCGGCAGTTTTTGCGGATCTGTGGTCGCAAGAAGGAATTTCACATATTCTGGCGGCTCTTCTAACGTCTTTAAAAGCGCGTTAAAACTGTGCCTTGAGAGCATGTGAACTTCATCGATCAGGTAAACCTTAAATCGACCACGAGCCGGTTTATACTGAACGTTGTCGAGTAGTTCTCGAGTATCTTCAACCTTAGTACGAGACGCTGCATCAATCTCTAATAAATCAACAAATCGCCCTTCATCAATTTCACGGCATGTAGAACATTCACCACAAGGTTCGGAAGTAATTCCCGTTTCACAGTTTAGCCCCTTAGCAAAGAGGCGACCGATGGAGGTTTTTCCCACACCTCGAGTGCCACTGAACAGGTAAGCATGGTGCAACCTATTCTGGCTAAGTGCGTTCTCCAATGCTGTAAGAACATGGGCTTGACCAACCACTTCATTAAATTTGGTTGGACGCCATTTTCGCGCTAAGGCAAGATAACTCATTAACTAATTTCCAACGAATTTGTATATAACAACGTTTTCATTCTTACGATTGGCAGATTAATGCCCTTCAAATTCGCAAATGCTGTATACGTTCAGGTCTAAACCTTGAAGGCGCTTCTCACCACCAATTTCTGGCAAGTTGATAACAAAAGCAGCATGCTCCACTACACCACCTAATTGGCGGATAAGCTTAGTTGTCGCTTCAATAGTGCCACCAGTCGCCAGCAGGTCATCAACAACAAGAACTTTATCACCTTCCACAATCGCATCTGTGTGAATTTCTAGTGTATCAACACCATACTCTAGCTCATAAGTTTGCGCGATAGTGTTGCGAGGCAGTTTTCCAGGTTTACGAACTGGGACAAAACCAACCCCTAATTCTAAAGCAAGAGGAGCACCAAATAGGAACCCACGAGCTTCCGTTCCTACCACTTTGGTAAAGCCCATGCCTTGGTATTTTTCTACCAGCAATTGAATTGTTGCGCGGTATGCCGCTGGGTCTTCCATCAAGCTTGTTACATCACGGAATAAAATGCCCGCTTTTGGGTAATCTTGGATGCTTTTGATGCTTGATTTGATCAGAGAAATTGTTTCTGTAGTCATAATAATAAATTTACTTAGATTGGCTCATTACATCCTAAATATTATTTTTTTATCGCAAGGGGTAAAGAACGGTTAGTTCTCAACAGTTATCAATAAGGCTGAATATTCATAATGCTGAAAAAACAAACGCCCACTTCGAAAAGCAGGCACATTTCTACGTAATGCTAGTGATTTTCTTGCCGGTTAGCAACTGGCTCGTGCACTGGGATACGAACAAACCAAGTGATCAGCACCACAAGCATAGCAATCAGGGTAAATTTCACCCAAAGAATCGGGGCAATGAAGATAGAAAAAGAGAAACTCAACAGAATGAGAACCAAACCGCGCATTTTAACTTTGCTCGTAACAGCGCCGTTTCTTTGCCAGTTTTCTAGAATGGGGCCAAGCGTTTTTTGAGTATGCAACCAGTGATGGAACCGAGGACTACTGCGGACAAAGCAAGCACTAGAAAGCAATAAAAAGGGTGTGGTAGGTAAGAGTGGCAGCACGATCCCCACGATACCCAGTAGAAGACTAAGGCCACCAATCACATTCAATCCTAAATGCCGAATACTGATGATGACCTCCTATCTGCTCAACATGAGCTTAAATTGACGTAGTATCGCTTAAAAAACAGCGTAACCATTGAATATACGAATCCACGTCAGTGTTGCAGGTAGTGTCGGAATTAGCAATGCTGCCACTAACCCCAAAAAATAAAAAATATTATACGGTTCGTTAAATGTTTCGTTGTCTGCCATGAGCTCTTCCAGATGTAGATGTTTCACTTTTCCACCCAATGCCGTTAACCAAAAGTTAATGGGTTGAGTGTTAATTGTTTTAGGTGGCAGACTATACCTGAAAGCAATTAACAGAAAAACCGATGCTATGTAAGGTTATTACTATGTAATCTTGCTATTTATGTATCTTGCTGTGAAAGACTATTGGCTAGAGCCTTGATGAATATCCAAACTAAAGCTGCTTGCCCCCAACTTACTCAATGAGAGCTGGCAGCCAGACTGAATCGGTAAATCCATCGTGATGAAATTTTTAACGCAATTTTCCCCTAACCGAACTCCCGCGGGAAGGTGCTGACTTACATATCCATTAGACCACTGCCCATCTAAACCCGCAGGTAAGATAGACAACGTACCTTGCGATAAATCAGCGACACCAAATAACGCCTCAACTGGCGCAGCACACTCTGAACAAGCGAGCCCTTTCTCCAGAATTTCCGCCATATCTTTGAGATCGGCATTAAAGCACTTCAAATTACGTAAGTAATCATCAAAAAGTGCACGAACTAGTAAAGTCGTGGCAACCCCACCCTCCTCTATTGAAGAGGAATCGACGAGATAAAAAGCAAACTGTCCGTTGATCAACCAAGCATAATCAAAAACCAACGGCATGTTATCGATTGACTGTAATAATCGATAACTGCACTTCCAGCTGCCTTGAGATGTATCTTTGTCGGGTAACAACGCATGAAGCAAGCTACGAGCCGAGGATGGATTATTCTCTAAATACTCTAAATGCCAATGCAATTCTTGATCCGCTGGTATGTCACCACCATCATCCACGCGAAACCATTGGCTGGCAAAATCGCGCTGATCGGCGAGGTGGTTAAACGTATCCTCTAAGGTATTTTCAATTGCAGAGGTTAGATGCTCATGGTTATCGATGGGTTTGGGTAAAAAATCTTTAATCCCGAAACGCAATGCTTTGGCAACATCTGACATCTCTTCTGTTGCAGAAACAACAATCAATGGAAGCGATGGATACTCTAAACTGACCTCTTCTACAAATTCGATGCCATCTAATATTGGCATTGAGAGATCACACAGGATCAGATCAGGTTCTGAATGTCTTAACTTCTGTAAGCCATCTAAACCATTCTCTGCTTCAATAATTTTGTAGCCCTGAACTTCTAAATACGCTGTTGTGATACGTCGAAAGATTGGGTCATCATCGACCAACATGATCAGTTTTGGGTTGATCGCTTCTTGTGCCGAGGTCATTATGGATCGACTGTGAGTTTTATACATAAGCTTGCGCCTCACAATGCTTAGTCAATTAATCATTGTATTTTTTATTATTGTTGTTCAAATACACACTAATATAAAAAGTAGCCTCGAAATGCCATTTATACAAATGCGCCACTCGTTATTAGTGATGCATACTATATATATGGATTATTGTAAATGACGCAACATGTTGATGTGACGCAAACATTGATCACGGATTTGCGTTTAAATTAACTGGATTCGTAACAAAGTGTGTCTGAAAGTATGAAATTAGACGATTTAAACCTATTTCGACTCGTTGTCGAAAATGGAAGCTATACTGCAACATCGCGTAAAACCATGATTCCTGTTGCAACAATTACCCGACGTATCCAAGCTCTAGAGGATTCTTTAAACTTAAGGCTTTTAAATCGTCACGCTCGCAAACTCTCATTAACCGAGGCTGGCGAACGTTTTTTCAATGAATGCTCTCCTCTATTGCAGAGTTTAGCCTCAACCACTGAAGAGCTAACGGACGAATGTCGTGGTGCCTCTGGTAAAATTAAAATATCGGCACCATCAAACTTAACAAAGCGCATGATGATGCCAATGTTTTGTGAGTTCATGAAAAAGTATCCTGATATTAATCTGGAGCTCACTATGAGCAATCAAGCCGATCAGCTCGACCCAACAGAGTGGGATGTTATTTTCCGCGTCGGTCCACAAAGAGATTCGAGCCTGATCGCAAGAAAACTGAGTGAAGTAAAAGATATTTTAGTAGCGAGTCCTGACTATTTGGCAGCCCACCCGGCTCCTACGCATGCTGAAGAGCTAACACAACATTCATTGTTGAAAGGTCGCCCATTAATCAAATGGCAACTGACAAACTCGAACGGTGAAACCATTGTTAACTGTGAGAAAGGTCGATTCCAAGCCAATGCACTGAATGTGATTCGTCATGCTTGTTCTGATGGGCTTGGGATTACGCTGATGCCAGATGTCATGATCAGAGAGTACATTGAAGACGGCAGCCTTGTTCAGATCCTTGAGGAGTGGAGTGCAAACTCGCGTGATATCTACATGCTTTACAATCACAAAGATCACCTACCAGAAAAAGTGCGTCTGTTTATCGACTTTATGATTGCCTACAGCCTTCATTAAACGTTGGTTTCCGCGACAATAAAAAACCCAGAGCCTGTTGACTCTGGGTTTTCTTTTTCAACTAGATAACTGAAATTCTTGAAGAACGAATGTTAAACATCAAGAGTTTAGGCTCCTTCATTATGCAGTTCTAAATTGGCTAAATCTTGCTGCATTTCTCGTGCAGTTTTCGAGTCATCATTGCGCAGCGATTCTAGAAAATCTAGGTAGTTTTGATCGATATCACCCGTCACGTATTCACCATTAAATACCGACGCATCAAAACGCGCAATATCTTGATTACTAAGACCGACGGCATCCACTAAGTCTTCAAGTTTTTGATAGATTAACGCATCTGCACCAATATGGTTGCAAATAGTTTGGTTATCACGACCATGAGCAATTAACTCACTTGCACTTGGCATATCAATACCATATACATTCGGGAATCGAACTTCTGGCGCAGCCGACACCATGAAGACTTTCTTCGCCCCTGAGTCTCGAGCCATCTCAATAATTTGCTCAGATGTTGTTCCACGAACAATCGAGTCATCGACTAGAAGCACATTTTTGTCTTTAAATTCAGAGCGAATCGCATTCAGTTTACGGCGAACGGAGTTCTTACGTTGCTGCTGCCCCGGCATGATAAAAGTACGCCCAACATAGCGGTTTTTAACAAACCCCTGGCGATATGGTGTATCAATCGCTTGAGCTATTTGCAAAGCGATATCGCATGATGTTTCTGGAATTGGGATAACAACATCAATGTCTAGATGTGAAAATTCATCTTTAATGCGCTCACCTAGCTTTTTTCCCATCTCTACGCGTGCGCTATATACTGATATTTTATCAATAAACGAATCTGGGCGTGCGAAGTAAACGAATTCAAAAATGCAAGGATTCAACTGAGGGTTGTCGGCACATTGCTTAGTAAAGAGTTGACCATCAAACGCAACGTAAATCGCTTCGCCCGGCGCAACATCACGGACAAAATCAAAACCAACCGCATCCAGCGCAACTGACTCTGAAGCCACCATGTATTCAAATTGCCCATTCACTTCGCGCTTGCCTAAACACAAAGGACGGATACCATGAGGGTCACGAAACGCCACCATGCCGTGTCCGATGATCATTGCTGTAACCGCGTAAGCGCCACGAATGGTTCGATGGACATTCGCGACAGCCCGAAATACATCTTCAGACGTCACGTTCCCTTTAACAGTATCAATCTCATGAGCAAGAACGTTGAGTAACACTTCTGAGTCTGAAGTGGTGTTAACGTGGCGGCGGTCTTTTTCAAAGAGTTTTTCACGCACGTCATTCACGTTAGTCAAATTACCGTTATGAGCTAAGGTGATACCAAATGGGGAGTTAACATAAAATGGCTGCGCTTCAGAAGCACTTGAACTACCTGCTGTTGGGTAACGAACATGGCCGATACCAACGTTGCCCTGTAGACGTTGCATGTGTTTTGCTTCAAAGACATCTTTCACTAAACCATTTGCTTTACGCAGACGGAAACGATTGCTTTCTATGGTAACAATACCAGCGGCATCTTGGCCACGGTGCTGTAAAACCGTTAGCGCGTCATAGATAGACTGGTTTACAGGTGATGTACCCACGATTCCAACAATCCCACACATGTCCTAATCCTCAATTTGGCGACAGTTACTGGCGCTAAACTGCGCCAGATAAGAAACTTGATGTTGCTTGTAAATGTTCGAAGAACGGTGCAATGATTCGACTAAATTCAGGAACCAATTGCGAGTTCTTCCACCACTCAGAACTTGGGAAGGCGGTGAATGTATCCATAAAAAACAGCAGTGCTGACACAATTAGAATTCCACGTAAGCCGCCGAAAACGACACCAAGAACTCTATCTGTACCCGATAACCCTGTTTTTTGCACTAGCTGACCGATAACATAGTTAACTAGAGCCCCAACTACGAGCGTTGCAACAAATAGTGCTGCGATTGCGGCTCCGTTGCGGAACATATCATCTGCAATATTGGTAAAATACACCGCAAGTTTTGCGTAGTATTGGCTGGCAATAAAAAATGCACCACACCAAATCACCAATGACAATGCTTCCTTTGCAAAGCCGCGAACTAAACTGATCAGAGCTGAAAATCCGACCACACCTAAAATGACAAAATCTAACCAATTCATGAATTCTACATCTCAGTTGGCGCGCATTTTAACAGAAAAAAACGCGACGCAAACGTTTTCTTATGGGTTTAGTGGTTTAAATTTGAGCAATTGACCTTTAGAACCAGTTATTTTTTCCAATTCTTTAACTTGTCGCTCAAGTTTCGTTTTTGATACATCAGGGCCAATAATAATACGAGTAAATGAATTTTCTTTCTTCGTATGAGCTTGGTAACCTCGTTTCTTTAGATCCTTCACTAAGTTTTTAGCATTATCTGCACTCTTTAATGCCATCAGTTGAATGATCCACGCACTGTCTTGATAATCGTTCTTTTCAGGTACGACTTTCGCAACCGTTTTTACCTGATCCTTAGATGCAGATGTCGTCGAAGGCTTCGAGCTATTTACATCCGAGCGATCCACATTCGAATCAAGCACAACTTCTACAGGTGAATCTGGCAGAACCGATTCATCTTCAATGGGATCCAGCAACTCGAAAGTTTCTACGTCACTATCAAGCTCTGGTTTAATTGGGATGCTGGCAAATTCTTCTTTGTAATGCAGTTTTTGACCATCTAAAACATCGGGTAAAACAATCACACCCATCGCAACCAGTATGATCGTTCCAACTAAGCGGCTTTGAAATTTACTTGCCATCTAGATTCCTTTTTTTTGCCAGTAATCGAGTACTTCACCTACGGTATGAAATGAACCGACTACAAGGATAAGTTCTTTATCTTTCGCGGTAGCCAACGCAGCGTTAAAAGCATCAACAGGCGTAAGGTACTGCTCTACATCACTTTCAAGGGACTGACACAATTCCGAGGCCAGAGCCGCTCTAGGCCCAGAAAGAGACGCAGGATACCAATAGTTGGCTATAGGTTTTAGTGCCTCAAGTGTCGCCGCGACATCTTTATCATGCAGCATCGCAACGACAACATGGATCGAATGTTCTGAATAGTGCGCCTGCATCTGCTTAACTAAATATTCAGCAGAATGGGGGTTATGAGCGACATCAAGAATGATCTTCGGAGCCTCGGAAAGCGTCTGCATTCGACCAGGCAGTGATGCAGCTTTAAGCCCATTAACAATATTCACGTCGCTAACATCAAGTTCAGCGCAACCCAATGCCATTATCGCTGTGGCGGCGTTAGGTAAAGGCAACTGAGGAATAGGTAAAGCCTCTAATGTAAACGACCCACTTTTCCATACCCAAGTATCACCTGTCAGCGAGTAATCAAATTGAATACCGACTTGATGAAACTCTGCATTAATATCATCGGCATGAGCGGCAACAGTTGCAGGAGGCTTAGGTTGCCCACAAATAGCAGGTTTGTTAGAACGGAAAATTCCCGCTTTTTCAAAACCTATCACGTTAATGTCATCACCAAGCCAGTCAACATGATCAACCGCTAAACTGGTAATAACAGAAACATCATGGTCAACAACGTTTGTCGCGTCTAAACGACCACCTAAACCAACTTCCAGCAACACAATATCGACCTGTTCCGTTTGAAACAGTCTCAGAGCTGCCAAGGTGCCATATTCGAAAAAGCTTAAACTGATTTCACCACGCTGTTGCTCAATATAAGAAAAAGCCTGTGCATGTTTTTCATCAGGTAGATCTTGACCATTAACACGTACGCGTTCGTTATAACGGATCAGATGGGGAGAGCTATAAACGCCAACAGAATAGCCTGCATCAAGCAAGATGGCTTCCATTAAGGCACAGGTAGAGCCCTTGCCATTTGTTCCAGCAACGGTGATGATTTTAGGTGCGGGTTTAGTAAGCTTGGTTTGAGCAGCAACGGCTTGTACGCGATCTAAGCCTAAGTCGATAGCACTCGTGTGGATGTTTGATAAATAATCAAGCCACATCGATAGAGGTGATGTGGCTTGTGGGGTTGGGTTTTGACTCATCTAACTAATAACCATCAATTAATATTGGTTTGTTAGCGACTACTTTACCCTTTTTCAGAAGCTTCTGGTACTTCATAAGTCGTTTCATTTGGTGAATCGTTCACAGAAACTACTAATGGAGAGCTATGATTCGTCATTTTCGCAACTAAACTGCCGACACGCTGACGCATTTCACGGCGGTCAACGATCATATCGATAGCACCATGATCAAGCAAAAACTCACTACGCTGGAAACCTTCAGGTAAGTCTTCGCGTACGGTTTGTTCAATAACACGACGACCAGCAAAACCAATTAACGCTTTAGGCTCACCGATATTGATGTCGCCTAGCATAGCTAAACTCGCTGAAACACCACCCATTGTTGGGTCTGTCATCACAGATACAAACGGTAATCCTTTTGAAGACAATCGCTCAAGAGCCGCGCTGGTTTTTGCCATTTGCATTAATGACATCAGTGCTTCTTGCATACGAGCACCGCCACTTGCAGAGAAACAAACGAGACCACAATTACTTGCGATAGCCGCATCAACAGCCGCGACAAAACGAGCACCGACTACAGAGCCCATTGAACCGCCCATGAATGAGAATTCAAAAGCACAAGCTACCAATGGCATGCCTAGCAACTCACCTTGCATAACAACAAGCGCGTCTTTTTCACCGCTATTCTTCTGTGCAATTGAGATTCGCTCTTTGTAACGCTTAGAGTCTTTAAATTTCAGTTTATCTTGTGGTTCGAACTCCGTCGCGAGCTCAACACGATTATTCTCATCTAAAAACGTTTCTAAGCGACGACGAGCCTTCATGCGCATGTGATGATCACATTTAGGACAAACTTCTAAGTTACGTTCTAGTTCTGCATGATAAAGAACCTGTTCACATGAAGTACATTTAGTCCAAACCCCTTCAGGGATAGACGCTTTACGTGAAGTAACGATGTTGCTTTTTTCTAAAATTTTTTCAAGCCAACTCATGGAAGACCTTTTCTGTCAGCTCTTTCACTTGATTGCGAAAGATGTAAATTTGGAATATATGCGTGAGGATTAAACCACAATAAATGGCAAGTGTAGATAAAAAACTGGTTGTACCTATTTTCAAATTCTATCTTACCTGCCCATTAATATTAGTTTTTGAACCTAAGTCTCACAATTAGTTCAAATTATCCGCGAGAAACAACGGTCCGATCGGCTCTCTTGGCAGCTCATATTCAGCCGGATAGTCCACATCAACCAGATATAAACCTGCTGCTTTTGCGGTCGCTCCTGCCAGCTTTCGCTCTTTTGCTTCTAATAGCCATTTGATCCATTCCGGATCTTTCTCTCCACGCCCGACTGCAATCAAACTGCCCGTAATATTGCGCACCATGTGGTGAACAAAGGCGTTTGCTTTGATATCAATAATGACGTATTTACCATGTCGTGTGACATTTAAATGCATCATATTTCGGCATGGACTTCTTGATTGGCAATGCAAAGCGCGAAATGAAGTAAAATCATTCTCGCCTAATAGATACTGCCCCGCTTCCTGCATTTTCGCCTCATCAAGCTCACCATGGTAATGGCTAACACCTGAAGACATGATTCCCGGACGATACGGGCTGTTATAGATAATATAGCGATAACGCCTTGCTGTGGCAGTAAAGCGAGCATGGAATTCATCAGGGACTTCTTTAGCCCATCGTACCGCGATATCTTTAGGCATGTTTGCATTTACGCCCATTGTCCATGCCACCATTTTGCGTGTGGAGGTCGTTTCAAAATGAACAACCTGCCCAGTACCATGTACACCAGCATCAGTACGACCTGCACAAAACACTTCAACAGGATGGTTAGCGACAATAGCCAGTGCCTTCTCTAATTTCTCTTGGACACCTATTACATCTTTCTGGCGTTGCCAACCATAGTAGTGAGTACCGTCATACTCAATACCTAAAGCAATTTTCATGTTGTGCTCTCTTTGAAAATGGGGCGAAGAGTATAATATCAATCCATTGAGATTTCTAATCTCGTTGGTGATTTCTTCTATCGTTAAAAAAGAAAAAGAGCAACAAAATTGCTGCTCTTTGAATTTACTTATTGCGGACGATTAACCCGTTATTGACGATTTAAGGTATCGATTAAATTTTTTGCTTCTCGGCGAATCGTATCATCACCGTAAACAATCGCCTCTTCCAATAACTTAATCGCACCGTTGCTATCATTCATCTCAATATAAATTTTAGCCAAATCTAGCTTGCCGGCCGCTTCACCATGGCTGTCGACATCCACATCACCATTGTCGCCGATCACATCCGGGAATTCATTTAAGCCTACATCAAGCTTTAACTCTTCTTCATCTGGATTCGGTTGTGGCTCATTCTGATCGACTTCAGCCATTAATTGGTCAATGGTCATGAACTCCGATTTTTTTGCATCAAAATCAGAAAATTCATTTTGATTGCCCCAATCCTCAGCTTGGATTTTTGGCTGCTCTAATTGCGCATCATCTTGCCAAACCTCACGCTGATCTTCTGGAACTCCGGTTAAGTTACTTGCGTTCTGATCTGGAGATAAATTGAATCCATCCCAATCTTCTCCGCCAACATCAAGCATCGCTTCAATATCTAACCCGGCACTATCTGAAGCACGGCTATCCATCGGCTGACGGAACATATCGTCCACAGAGTGCTGGACATCTTCTGATAGCAATTCCGCTAGTGCTGACTCATCAAAGTCCCCAACAATATCTTCTTCTAAGATTTCATCGGCACTTGCTGAAAACAGATCTTGTAGAGCATCTTTATCGGAATTGTCTTCGAAAGGGGCCGTATTTTGAACCGCTTCTACCTCGCCCTCCTCACTACCTAGATCTAGATCTGAATCTGAGTCTAGGTCGAAGCCAGTATCAGCTCCCACACTAGAGAATGCATCCGCAAGAGCATCTTGTTCGCTATATTCAGGAAGGTCTAACTCATCAAACTCTTGCGCTAAAGTCGCAGGTTCAGGTTCTTGAGCGATATCCGCGTCTGAACTTGGTTCTGCAAATGCATCCGCAAGGGCATCTTCTTCGCCGTATTCAGGAAGCTCTAGCTCATCGAACTCTTGCATTGAGGGTTGTGCTGGTGCTTCTGGTTCAGAATCTTCAGCAACAGATTCATTGCTTATTGGCTCATCGACAAGCTGTTCGTCTATAAGCGACTCATCTAGAAGCGACTCATCTAGAAGCGGCTCTTGAGCGATATCCGCGTCTGAACTTGGCTCTGCAAATGCATCCGCAAGGGCATCTTCTTCGCCGTATTCAGGAAGTTCTAGTTCATCGAACTCTTGTACTGATGGTTGTGCTGGTACTTCTGGCTCAAAACCTTCAGTAACAGGTTCATTGCTCGTTGCCTCGTCGACAAGCTGTTCGTCTCCAAGCGGCTCATCTAGAAGCGGCTCTTGAGCGATATCCGCGTCTGAACTTGGCTCTGCAAATGCATCCGCAAGGGCATCTTCTTCACCGTATTCAGGAAGCTCTAGCTCATCGAACTCTTGCACTGATGGTTGTACGGGTGCTTCTGGTTCAGAATCTTCAGCAACAGATTCATTGCTTATTGGCTCATCGACAAGCTGTTCGTCTAGAAGCGGCTCTTGAGCGATATCCGCATCTGAATTTGGTTCTGAAAATGCATCCGCAAGGGCATCTTCTTCGCCGTATTCAGGAAGTTCTAGTTCATCGAACTCTTGTACTGATGGTTGTACGGGTGCTTCTGGTGCTGGAGCTTCTGGTTCAGAGGCTACAATTTCTGGCCCTGAAACAACAGGTGCACTTTCCGGCTCAGCTTCGGTAACAAGTTCGTCGTCATCAGTGAGCCAATCATCATCTTGAGGCATTCCAAACTCATTTGGAATCGACTCTGGCATGTTCGGCTGTTTCACTTCTTCCGGTTTATCAGCCAAGCTTTCATCAGTTGTTGAAGGGGGAACAGACAGTTGGTCATCTTCTAAATCAATGGATGATTCACTCTCAACACCTTCATCTTCCGCCTCGATACTGTCTGAAACACCTTCAATGGTAGGTGCAAAATCAAAGTCTGATTCTGTCTCATCTTGAGTCGATTCGACATCATCAATAGCAGCAGATAACCAATCTTCTTCAGTATCGCTGCTCTCTGACGTGAAAATATCATCAATATTTTGCGCTGCAATATCTTCGAAACGAGAAACTTCACTCTGATGATCGTCATCCGATGATATTCCAGTTTCATTTTCTGGCTCTGGCTCTGGCTCTGG
>NZ_SYUT01000019.1:117196-189084 GCF_005146325.1 Vibrio genomosp. F6
TCTGGCTCTGGCTCTGGCACGATTAAATCAGCATCTAGTTCATCGGCAAGGGCTTGATCCGTTGTTTCGATAACATCATCAAGTAGAGCATCCGTTTCTGGTGCTGCATTAAATAAGTCATCAATGAAATCATCACGATCAAATGCAGATTCACTTGATGTTAGCGACTCCTCACTACTATCGTCATCGCTATCATCAAGTAATAATTCATCAAGAAGCTCAGTACTATTTTCATCTAGCTCAGAATCAGACGACACTTCATTAGAAACAACTGGAGCCTCATGTTCTGGCTGTTCGTTTGTTTCAATGGCGCTATTGAAAATCTCATCAAACGAAGGTTCAGTGACATCTGATGCTTTCTCACCGACGCTTGGTTCTGCATTCGCACTAACAGAATCCTCGCTCAAGTCCGTCAATTCAGAACTCAGAAGTTCATCTAAAGTATCGCTATCGTCTTGATCTACGTCGATATCACCAGCAAGGAGTTCGTCGAATAGATCAGTGCTATCTTCATCAAGTTCAAGCTCTGGTGTTTCATCGTTCGAATCCGTACCCAGTAACTCATCCAGAGTTTCTGTACTGTTCTCATCAAGGTCAAGAAGCTCATCATCGGAAAGACCTGAAAGAGACTCTAACTCAGCGATAGGGTCAAACTCTTCGTTTTCTAACTCAGCTTCCGTAGCTCCATTACTTGGCTCATCTTCACTAAGTAAGTCATCCAATAAGTCGCTACTGTCTTGCAGATCGAGATCTTGCTCATCGTCGTCACTCAGAAGTTCATCAAGTAAGTCTGTACTTTCAGCTTCAAGCAGAGCCTCGTCGTCAAGCATTTCGTCAAGTAGAGTGACATCATCACTATCCGAATCGTCTAAGTTTAAATCGTCGGAGGCTTCTGTGCTGAACTGAGCAAAAATGTCGTCAATATCATCAGACGCTAAACTTTCTGGTTCCGCACTTTTTTCCGCTGCAACTTGAGCAAAGATGTCATCGATATCATCAATAGATGCATCAGCATTGCTTGTAGGGGCTGGAGTGCTATCGGTATCATCATCTAGGTTAAATTCATCTGATGACGCTTCTTCAGCGGCGACTTGTGCAAAGATATCATCAATATCATCGGGATCAGGTGTACTACTTGGGCTTGGAGCCTGTTCAGCAATGAGACTATCAATGTCAAAATCGTCGTCATCGTCGTCTCCATTTCCGGCAAGCAGTTCATCTAAAAACGACTGATCAACCGCATCATCTTCTAGCTCTTCTGTTGGCTCATCGCTTGCGAGAAGTTTTTCAATCTCATCTTGAGACATTCCGCCTTCATCTGATAAGTCGAAAGCGGCTTCTTCTTCCTCTGATAACTCAGGCTCAACTTCATCGAGTGCTCGCTCCATCTCTTCTAAGCCAAGCGCTTTTTCATCACCGTTAACGCTGATGCCATTGCTGCTTGAGTCAAATTCGCTGAAACTCTCATCGAGATCACCATCATCACCAATGCCTGCAAATGGATCCTCTTCATCTTCACCTTCAAGGTTAAAATCAAGATCATCGTCATCTAGACTGGCAAAAATATCGTCGTCATCAGATGTCGTATCATCACCAAATAGAGCATCAGGATCGCTGCCATCACCGAATAGGTCATCATCCAATGAGAGATCATCAGACAGCTCATCCGCATCTTCACCTAAGATAATCGGTGCATCTTCAGCAACCGACTCTTCTACTGGTTTCGCTTCAGTTTCTTCACTCTTCGAACGACGGCCAAGCAGCAATACGACGATCAGACCAAGCAGTAAACCTGGAATAATGGCTAATAACGCCACTAACCATCCATTAGAAAGCAATGTATCTAATGATGTTGGCGCTAGTTTTTGCTCTTCGAGTTCTTTTGCACGTTCTTCAGCAAGAAGTTTTTCCACTTCTGACCGAATACGGCTTTCATCCCCAAGCTCACCTTTTAGTCCATCGACTTCAGATTGCACATCTGCCAGCATCAATCTTAATTGGTGGTTTTTCTCTTCAAGTGACGTTAATTCGGTTTCAGAGCTACTTAGATCCTGCTCTAATTTAACGATGTCTTGATTGCTAGGTAGCGGGTTACTAGATACTGGTGAAACGGTTTTCGAAGGCGTAGGTTTGGCAGCTGACTTTGGCGTCACCGCTTTTTCCATAACCGGTTTTTCCGCGGCTAAAGATGCACTCGGTGCACTTACGTTCGAAGATGCGGTTCGAGGGATCGGTTGCACCGCTTTCGTAACAGGCCGAACCGTTGGAGTATTGGCTAATTTGGCGGTATGCGCATCCATGATGGCAATGGCTTGCTGAGTGGTACTCGCACTCACTTGCTCTAAAGAAGGGACTCTCAAATTTTGATTAGGGAGCAAGCTGTGAATATTTTGATTTTCGAACGCTTGAGGGTTCAGACGATAAATAGCAAGAAGCGTCTGTTGAACAGAAACTCGATTCGATGGACGCAGGTTTGAAGCGATAGACCAAAGGGTCTCTCGGGCACCTGTTGGACCATAAAAACGTGAAGGTTCATCAGACACAACTCTACTTGCAACAGGAGCTTGAGCTCTTTGCACTTGTTCAGAGTATTGTGGAGATGTCTGAACTTCACCATTCGGCCCTAAAAGACGAATTGAATCTGCATGGACGTTTGAAACCTGAGTCGCGGCTATCAATGTTAGTGACGTTAATAATCGCTTATAAATTTGACGCATATAAGGCTCAGCTATGTGCTTAGGTATGAAAAATTATGATCTATTAAATATATCGGATAAATGCCGTAAAACTATAGAGATGAAGGCAAAAAATGTGTGGCAGGCGTGATAATCGCAGCAATCTCACATAAATAGTCGATGGTATAAACGATATGATGAAAAAAGCCTCACACTAGGTGAGGCTTTATTGAATCGCTAATTAGAAGTAATCACGAATCAGAACTTCTGCGATTTGTACGGCATTGGTTGCGGCACCTTTGCGAACGTTGTCTGCAACGACCCAAAGGTTAATACCACTATGGTGGCTAATATCATTACGAATTCGACCAACCATTACATGGTCTTTGCCACCAGCATCGCGAACTTGAGTTGGGAAATCCAAATCTGGATACACTTCAACCCCATCCGTCGCGTTAAGTAATTCTGTTACTTGTTCAGCCCCGATTGGAGAGCATGTTTCAACATGTAATGATTCTGCGTGGCCGTAGAAAACAGGCACTCGTACACAAGTCGGGTTTACGGTGATTGAAGAATCATTAAAGATTTTTTGAGTTTCCCAAACCATCTTCATCTCTTCTCGTGTGTAACCATTTTCCGTAAATTCGTCAATTTGAGGCACACAGTTAAATGCGATCTGTTGGCTGAACACTTCGCTATCTGCTGGGTGACCATTTAAAAGTTTTGCAGTTTGTCCTGCTAACTCATCAATACCGGCTTTACCCGCACCAGAAACCGATTGGTAAGTCGACACGTTAATACGCTCTAAACCAACAGCATCATGAATTGGCTTAAGCGCCACTAACATTTGAATGGTTGAGCAATTTGGGTTTGCGATGATGTTACGGTTACGAAACTCTGCAATCGCTTCTGGGTTCACTTCAGGAACAACTAGAGGCACATCGTATTCATAACGGTATTGTGATGTGTTATCAATCACAACCACACCTTCATCTGCCGCAACAGGAGCCCACTTAGCAGACTGCTCAGCACCCGCAGAGAAGAATGCAATATGCGCTTGAGACCAATCAAACTCTTCTACATTTTGAACACTGATCGTTTTGCCATTGAATCGGTAGCTTTTACCTTCACTACGCTCACTTGCAAGCAAGAAGATTTCACCTACAGGGAATTTACGATCTTTTAGTACTTCAATGATGGTCTCGCCAACCGCACCTGTCGCACCTAAAATAGCAATATTAAATTCTTGGCTCATTGTCTCTCTCATTCATTCTGAAAATTGGGCTTTGTCTTAAAGCCTAACTTAGCTAGGGGCTCTAGATTGCATGAATCATCCCCAACTAATTGGATTGCACTGTACTCCCTTCTATCCCAATATTGCTTACGCATCTGATCAAAAGAGTCAGGTTTGGCAATTTCGCGACGGAACAATGCATCATCTTGGCGCACATCATAAATCAACTGAGTCAAATTGTGCAGTGTTGCTTCATCCCATTCTCTATCTAAATGCACTTCAGGGATAGGCGCGATAGGTAATAAGCGGTTTGGATCCGCTCGCTGTTCATTATTGATGAACTCACAATAAGAGTTGAAAATCATGGTTGTCCCACGAGCTTTGCCTTCTAAACCATAGCCTGCTATGTGTGGCGTCGCAAAAGCAAGATAAGGTAGGAGTTCCATATCCACTTGTGGTTCAAATTCAAATACATCCAGCGCAGCAATAAAACCATCTTGTTTTTCAAGCCGTTGCTTCAGGGCTTGGTTATCTACGACTGGGCCGCGCGCGGCATTTATTAATATCTGATCAGCACGTAAAGCACTCAACCGAGCACCGTCAAGCAAATGATGACTTGGGTGTTCACCCTCTTTGGTGATAGGTGTATGCAGGCTAATAATATCCACCTGTTCTAATAATTCATCTAATGGTGTAAAAGAACGAGCATCGCCTGCTTTCTCTTTCGGAGGATCATTCAGCAAGACTTTGATTCCAATACCGGATAAGCACTTAGCTAAGTAACTCCCCACCTGGCCTGCACCAACAATTCCGACGGTTTTATCAAAAACGGAGAAACCATGTTGCTGCGCAAGTACCATCATCACGCTAAAGACGTATTCAGCCACACCGACTTTGTTACAACCTGGGGCAGCGGTAAAAAAAATACCTTTCTGCGCTAATAACGGCTGATCGACGTGATCCATTCCTGCGGTTGCCGTACCAACGAACTTTAGCTTATTCGCTTTTTCTAACAGTGCCGAGTTCACTTTCGTCACTGAGCGAATCATCAAGGCATCAACGTCAATTAAATCATCTGCGGTTAGAGTGCGACCTGGCTTTAGTACAACATCCCCTAGCTGGCTAAAGAGTTGTTCAGCATAAGGCATGTTTTCATCAATTAGGATTTTCATAGGAAGTCATATCAATGGTATGAAAAGAGAAAATAGATTTTGCAGTAAACAGGGGCTATCTGTCGAGCAAATAAAAATGCCCAGTGGCGTAAACCACTGGGCAAAATCCAGAACAAAAGGATCCGGTCCCGCTCTCCAGGGGACAGAGTCTGCGTCTGTTCGATCAGTTAGCCTGATCAAGCTCTGGAAACCTTAAAATCTATTCCTTGATATCAGCGTTAAACGTTTACTGATTTAACGCTGAAAGGTATCGAGATGGCTAGGAACGCTCCTAGTCTTGGTATTTCTTAATCACTAGCGTAGCGTTTGTACCGCCAAAGCCAAAGCTGTTAGACATTACTGTCGTCAACTCTTGTTCGCGCATTTCTGTCACGATATCTAGGCCTTCAGCCGCTTCATCTAAATTCGCAATGTTAATGCTTGGCGCTACGAAACCATTATCAAGCATCAAAGTAGAGTAAATCGCTTCATGAACACCAGCAGCACCGAGAGCGTGACCTGTCATCGCTTTTGTTGCTGAAATAGCAGGGCTGTCGCCGCCAAAGATCTCTTGGATTGCGCCAAGCTCTTTTACGTCACCAACAGGAGTTGAAGTACCGTGAGTGTTCACGTAATCAACACTATCAACATTTTGCATTGCCATCTTCATGCAACGTACTGCGCCTTCGCCTGAAGGAGCAACCATGTCGTAGCCATCTGATGTCGCACCGTAACCTACGATTTCACCGTAAATTTTTGCGCCACGAGCTTTTGCGTGCTCTAGCTCTTCGATAACCAACATACCGCCGCCACCAGAGATAACGAAACCATCACGGTCTGCATCGTATGTACGAGAAGCTTGATCTGGAGAATCATTGTACTTAGTCGACAGTGCGCCCATTGCATCGAACATCATAGTCAAAGACCAATCAAGTTCTTCACCGCCACCAGCAAATACGACATCTTGCTTGCCTAGTTGGATCAGCTCCATTGCGTGGCCGATACAGTGTGCAGACGTTGCACAAGCTGAACTCATTGAGTAGTTCACGCCACGGATTTTAAACGGTGTTGCAAGACATGCAGAAACCGTTGACGCCATAGTACGTGGAACCATGTATGGACCAACACGCTTAACGCCTTTGTTACGTAGAATATCAACCGCATTTACTTGGTTCAGTGATGATGCACCACCAGAACCCGCAACGATACCAGTACGGTCATTTGAAACTTGGTCTTCAGCTAGACCAGAGTCTGCGATTGCTTGTTCCATTGAAAGGTAAGCAAAGGCTGCCGCATCACCCATAAAGCGCACTTTTTTGCGATCAATATGGTCAGCAGGGTTCATTTTCAGGTTACCCCAAACTTGAGAACGAAGTCCGTTTTCCTTGAACTGTTCTGAAGCTGTGATACCTGATTTACCCGCTTTTAGTGAAGCTAAAACTTCTTCGACGTTGTTACCGATACTTGAAACAATACCCATACCGGTGATTACGACTCGTTTCATGTGACATTCCTATAATTCAAAATACAGCTAGATGATAACTAAGAAGCATAACAAAAGTGGTCAGCTTTCCCAGAAATTCGTACAATCAACTCTTACAGACCGTCCCATATCACAAAAACAAAGGCAATATGACTTCAATAACCAATGCTGAACTCGGCTGGAACGAGGCTGGAACACCCGTATCTGATCAATTTGATGATGTTTATTTCTCTAATGTAAACGGCTTAGAGGAAACACGCTATGTGTTCTTGCAACAAAATCACCTTCCTCAACGATGGCAAGAGCATCAACAAAGGCGCTTTACCATTGGCGAAACAGGGTTTGGCACTGGTCTCAATTTTCTAGCGGTATGGCAATGGTTTGATAAGTTTCTTAAAGAAAACCCAGACGCTGAGCTGAAAGAGCTGCATTTTGTCAGTTTCGAAAAATTCCCACTGAACAAAGATGACCTAATTAAAGCGCATCAAGCTTGGCCTGAACTTGCTCAATACGCAGAACAGTTACAGCAGCACTACCCGATTGCCGTTCCTGAGTGCCACCGGATCGTTTTAGCTGACGGCGCTATCACTCTTGATTTGTGGTTTGGGGACATAAAAGATTGCATGCCTTTAGTTCCGACTTACTCAGAAGGCATTATTGACGCTTGGTTCCTTGATGGTTTTGCACCAAGTAAAAATCCTGAGATGTGGAATCAAGACCTGTTTGATGGCATGGCAAAATTAGCAAAACAAGATTGCACTTGCGCGACCTTCACCGCAGCCGGCTTTGTTCGACGTGGCTTGATAGACGCTGGCTTTGAGATGAAAAAGGTCAAAGGCTTTGGCATTAAACGCGAAATGATCGCGGGAACACTCAAAAACAAAGTCCCTTACACCAATACAAAACCTTGGTATGGTCTGTCTCCCCATTCGGATTCTGACGATATCGCAATTATCGGTGGTGGTATCGCGAGTGCAGCTTTAGCCAAAACGCTATCTCGTCGCGGTAAAAACATTACAGTCTATTGCGAACACGAACAGGCCGCAGGCAACGCTTCTGGCAACAACCAAGGAGCAATTTACCCTCTTTTGAGTGATGAAAAATCGAATGTTTCACGAGTATTTAGCCCAGGAATGCTGTTCGCACGTCAATTTATCGAGCAAGCAGCGGAGAGCATTCCGTTTGACCATGATTGGTGTGGCGTTAACATTCTGATGTGGGATGAAGCCTCGAAGAAAAAACTGAATCGAATGCTCGAAGGGAACTTTCATCACGATCTTATTCAACGATTATCCCAAGAAGAAGCAAATAAGAAAATCGGCCTCAATGTTGATAAAGAGAGTGTCTACTTCCCACTTGGTGGCTGGTTAAGCCCGTTACAACTAACCCAAGGTTTGTTCAAAAAGCTAGAAGAGGCATCCGCCGTAACCACTCACTACCAGCATCAAGTCACCGATTTGAAGTGGTTAGTCGACACAAACCAGTGGCAATTAACGATAGAGACACCTAACGGTGAAGTCATCACTCATCATGATCAAGTCGTGGTGGCAAATGGGCATAAATTTACTCAATTTGAACAAACTCAGCGGATCCCGCTGACTCCGGTCAAAGGGCAAGTGAGCCATATCCCAACCACTGAAAACTTAAGTAAGTTGAAAACGGTATTGTGCTTTGATGGCTATTTAACTCCTCAAAATCTCAATAATGGTCACCACTGCATTGGTGCGAACTACGATAAAAGTAATATTGACCAAGAGTTTGATCCTGAAGTGCAACAGCACAATGGGGTAAGACTCGCGGGTTCACTTCCCGATCAAGAGTGGGCAAAAGAGACAGATACGAGCGGTAACTTATCTCGCCAGGGTATTCGCAGTGTCAGTCGAGATCACCTGCCTTTTGTCGGAAATGTAGGGGATTTCGAAGCAATTACCACCCAGTACCAAAATCTGCATAACTTTAATCCTAAGCGCGATTCACTGGATGACATTAAGCCGGTATCAAGCTACCCGAATCTTTACTGCTTTATTGGTTTAGGCTCACGCGGATTAAGCTCTGCCTCTTTATTGGCAGAAGTGTTGGCCTCTCAAATTTGCGGCGACCCGCTCCCACTTCCTGCGGATGTCTTAGAAGCCATTCACCCAAGCAGAATGTGGGTAAGACGACTGCGCAAAGGCAAAGCATTGACTAACGGTTACGTGGCAGACAAAAACCACCAGCCTCAATAATACGTAATACGGCCCGGTTGAGTTGAGCTAAGAGCTGTTGAGCTGTTGAGCTGTTGAGCTAAATAAA
Organism: Vibrio genomosp. F6; assembly: GCF_005146325.1. NCBI lineage: Bacteria > Pseudomonadati > Pseudomonadota > Gammaproteobacteria > Vibrionales > Vibrionaceae > Vibrio > Vibrio genomosp. F6. The sequence continues at coordinate 126,032 of NZ_SYUT01000019.1, forward strand.
GTTGAGTTTTCCTCAAACAAAAAAGCCAGAACGGCATGGCTGTTCTGGCTTTTTTAAAATTAATCGCTCGGTGCGAACGTGATCATTATGCTAAATATTATGACTGCGCTAACTGGGCAACCGCCTCTTTTAGTTGAGCAGTGATCTCATCGTTACTGATTGAGCCAGTCGCAAAATCGAAGTTATCATAGAAACTAGGCACAGAAACCGAAGCTTTCACGTTGCCGCCAAAGAATGGAGCAGAGCCCGTTGCTGCCGCTAGTGCAGATTGTGCACCACCCGGACCTGGCGATGTAGCTAAAAAGACCGCTGGCTTATCCTGAAAAACAGAGCGCTCAATACGTGTCGTCCAATCAAATAGGTTTTTGTAAGCCGCAGGGAAGTAACCGTTATGCTCAGCAAATGAGATAACAAAGGCATCCGCTTGAGAAAGATCACGTAAGAATGCTTGCGCCCCTTCCGCTTGACCGATCTCTTTTTCTTTATCTTCGCTAAACATCGGAACTTGATAGTCATTGATATCTAAAACGATAACTTCAGCATCTTCAATCAAATTAGCTGTATAAGTTGCGAGAGCTTTATTAATAGAAGTTGAGCTGGTGCTTGCGCCAAATGCGATAATTTTCATGATGATACCCTTTCGTTTCTGTCATCTCGTTAAGTGCTAATAAGATTACAGCAGGGCAATATTTCAACAACTACAAAAATTGTACGGACTCATTCAAATTATTCGAACGAGTCTTATCTATATCTTATCTATAGCTTATATATAGGTGCGCAGCACTGTGAATGAGCTACGCTTGGCTTTGTAGCTCCTGCCATAAATCGCTAACAATAGTACGATCGGCAGGGCTGAGTTCTGAACGCGCATCATCGAGGCTTTTTTCAATAAGCTCTTTTACTACAGCGACGTCGTTGATTCCCTCTTCTTCGCATGATGCAATAGAAAGAGAAATATGACCACGCAAGTAACCACCGGCAAACAATTCATCATCAGACGCAGTTTCAATTCGGCTATCAATCAACTCAAGTAACTTCTCTTCAAATTCAATAATCATTTCGTTCTCTTTTTTATTTCACGACAAATTGGCAAGGGGTTAATGCTGGTGTCTTATAAAAGTCACTCAAAGCGTCTGCAAGCATTTTGACTCTTTCTGGTAACCCAGCGTCTAAAATGCTCATCACTTCCTGATGAACTTTACTCATAAACGCTAATCTATCCGGTTCAAAATCGCCGTGTAGATTGTCACAGCTAACACTAAAAGGAAAGCCTGCGCTTTGTGACAAAATCCACTCATAAGCTTGTGGTCTGATTTCGACTTTCTCGAATTCAGCTTGAACTTCGGCAGTACGCCCATCAGGCTCGTACCAGTAACCAAAATCTTCCAGTAATCGGCGCTTTGGACCAGCCGCACACCAGTGAGCAATTTCATGCATGGCCGACGCATAGAAACCACGAGCAAAAATAATCCGATGGTGTTCATTATTATCATCAGCGGGTAAGTAAATAGGTTCATCTCCGCCAAGCTCTAATTGGGTATTAAAGCTGTTGGAAAATGTGGTATTAAAAATGGCGATGATGTCTGGATAGTGATGGCTCATAGTTTATTTAGGTCTATTAGGAACAACACGATACATTCTCCATTTTTTATCTTCCTAGGTAAAGGATTTAGCTGAGTTATATCATCACCCTAGAATTAGTTAATCTAATCAATAAGCTCTGTTCACAGTACAAAATCTCATTCGTCAGATTGCCGCTTAAGCACTAGAATCGCGCTTTCATTTTTTATAACCAAGCACTTCCTGCTAGGTAATTTATAGAGTTTAAGACGATGCTATTAAGTGTTTTATATATCGTAGGGATCACAGCAGAAGCAATGACAGGTGCGCTCAGTGCTGGTCGAAAAAAAATGGATTGGTTTGGTGTCATGCTGGTCGCAAGTGCGACAGCAATTGGGGGTGGGACGGTTCGCGATATTCTCCTAGGGCACTACCCTCTCGGCTGGGTTAAAAACCCTGAATACTTGATGATCACCTGCGTTGCTGGCGTGGTGACGACTGGTTTGGCAAAGTGGGTCATTAAATTTAAAGGGCTATTTATTCGTCTGGATGCTCTGGGGCTCATTGTATTCAGTATCATCGGAACAAAAGTCGCCATGACAATGGGGCTTCATCCTGCTATCTGTATGGTTTCAGGCTTAGTCACGGGTGTATTTGGTGGGCTACTTCGCGATATGATTTGTCGACAAACACCACTCGTACTGCATGAAGAGCTTTATGCCTCTGTCGCGCTCGTCGCATCTGGGCTCTATTTAGCTTTGCTTGAATATGGCATCAGTGATGTAACCAGCACAGTTGTGACACTCAGTGTCGGCTATTTACTGCGAATGGCAGCCGTTCGATTTAAATGGCGATTGCCCTCTTTCCACTTGGAAACTGAAGGCTCCATTCATTAATCCATCCATATCTACGATTAAGCTATTTCTGTGAGTAAACTATGTTCTGCGATTAAGCTATTTCTTCGATAAAACTATGTTCTGCGATTAAGCTATTTCTTCGATAAAACTATGTTCTGAAATTAAGCTATCGAAATAAGGCGACTCTTGATCATTAGCTATACTTTACACAAAGCGATAACCGACCTAATAAAAACGCCCTCATAACATATGAGGGCGTTTTTCGTTGAAGCTATTTTACCTTGGACGCGGTTTTATTTTAAACGCTCGACTTGAACTCTATATCTGTGGAGTCGTCGTCTGCACGCCAAAGTTCTGACCACGGTGGCGCAGCAGATGATCGAGCAACACAATCGCCAGCATAGCTTCAGCAATTGGTACCGCACGAATACCCACACATGGATCGTGACGCCCTTTAGTAATTAACTGAGTCGGTTCACCATCTTTCGTGATCGTTTCACCGGGAACGGTAATGCTCGATGTCGGTTTAAGCGCAATACTCGCAACAATATCTTGTCCAGTCGAAATGCCGCCCAAAATACCACCAGCATGATTACTTGAGAAACCTTCAGGAGTTAATGGATCACGATGCTCACTTCCCTTTTGGTTCACAACACCAAAGCCATCGCCAATTTCAACGCCTTTGACTGCGTTGATACTCATCAGCGCATGAGCAATATCAGCATCCAATCGGTCAAATATTGGCTCACCCAACCCTACTGGAATTTTCGTTGCCACCACTTGAATCTTTGCACCAATGGAGTTGCCTTCTTTGAGTAAATCACGAATCAATTGATCAAATTCAGGCACTTTATCAGCATCAGGGCAAAAGAAAGCGTTATTCTCGATCTCATTCCAATCGACTTTATCAATTGAAATATCGCCCATTTGCGATAAATAAGCTTGGATTTCTACACCAAATTCTTGTTTAAGGTATTTTTTTGCAATGGCTCCGGCAGCCACACGCATTGCCGTTTCACGCGCAGAAGAGCGACCACCACCACGATAATCACGAACCCCATATTTTTGATGGTAGGTATAGTCAGCATGGCCTGGACGGAATTTATCTTTGATTTCAGAATAATCTTTAGAACGCTGATCGGTGTTTTCAATCAACAGGCCAATTGACGTTCCTGTTGTTTGCCCTTCAAAGACACCAGATAGAATTTTCACTTCATCGGCTTCACGACGAGCCGTTGTATAGCGAGAGGTACCCGGACGGCGGCGGTCCAAGTCCTTTTGTAAATCTGATTCGGTAAGCTCTAATCCCGGGGGGCATCCATCGACGATACATCCTAGTGCGATACCGTGACTCTCCCCGAATGTTGTTACTCGAAAGTGTTGCCCGATACTATTTCCTGCCATTACATCCTCTGTGTAGAAGTGGGGATAAGATTTGGGGCATCTTGCCAACCAATTTTACTCATCACCGCGTTCAATCATCAATTCTTCGTGATTTCATAGTGGCTTTAATAGCAATTCTTGTAAACCAAAAAATACACTAAATTCTAACAATTAATGACATGCTTTCCTTGCTTCTCGAAAAACATAAAAAAACGCCAGCGTTAAAAGCTGACGTTTTCAGATACAAATAGAACAAAATCTATTTATACGAATGGTTTAATCTTTGTAGAGTGCAAACTCTTCTGCACACTCAATCAACTGAGCGCGAGTGATCATGAATACACCATGACCACCATTAGAGAACTCAATCCAAGTGAATGGAATGTCTGGGTACTGTTCCATCATATGCACCATTGAATTGCCTACTTCACAGATCAAGATACCGTCATCGGTTAAATAGTCAGGAGCATTAGACAAAATACGACGAACCAGTTTAAGGCCATCAGTACCCGCAGCTAAACCAAGTTCAGGCTCATGGGTAAACTCTTCAGGCAAGCTACCCATGTCTTCTTCATCCACATAAGGTGGGTTCGATACAATTAGGTTGTACTTTTCTTTTGGTAAATCGCGGAATAGATCAGAACGAATTGGGAACACTTGCTGCTCCATTCCGTGATCTTGTACATTCTGCTCAGCAACTTGTAGTGCATCGGTTGAGATATCGATAGCATCCACTTCCGCATCAGGGAATGCATGTGCACAAGCGATCGCAATACAACCACTTCCGGTACATAAGTCCATAATGCGTACTGGCTCTTCAACTAACCACGGTTGGAATTGCGCTTCAATAAGTTCACCAATTGGAGAACGAGGCACAAGTACGCGCTCATCAACAAAGAACTCTAAACCACAGAACCAAGCTTTATTGGTCAAGTAAGCGGTTGGCGTTCGATCATTAATACGATGAATTACTCGTTCCACAATACGTAAACGCTCACTATTGGTTAAGCGAGAATTCAAAACATGAGGAGGCACATCAATCGGTAAATAAAGAGTTGGTAGGATTAATTGAACTGCTTCATCCCATGCGTTATCGGTTCCATGACCATAGAATAAACCTGCTGCATTAAAGCGGCTAACCGTCCAACGAATCATATCTTGAAGAGTGTGAAGTTCAGACACGGCCTCTTCTACAAAAATCTTATCCAAAATTGCCTCCGAAAAGCGCTACAATACTGCTAATTTAGTTTCTGTTTAGAATTGATAACCTGATGAGCAAAAAAAACACCGATATCGATGATGATTTCGCCTTATTCAAGGATGCAGTACAGGGCGTTAAAAAGTTGCAACAGGATACCATAATCCAGCAGCCAAAAAGAGATACAACACAAAAAGAAATAAAACGTACGGCCCGCCAAGCGAGTGATACAGAATTTTATTTCTCTGATGAGTTTGTACCGCTATTAAATGAAGACGGACCAACACGCTATGCCCGTGATGATGTCTCAAAATATGAGGTCAAACGCCTTCGTAGAGGCGTCTATGTCCCTGATGTCTATCTAGATATGCACGGCATGACTCAACAAGAAGCCAAACGCGAACTTGGTGCCATGATCGCTCACTGTGTAAAAGAGAGTGTACATTGTGCTTGTGTGCAACATGGTATTGGCAAACACATTCTGAAAAAGAAAGTGCCGTTATGGTTAGCCCAACACCCTGATGTCATGGCGTTTCACCAAGCACCACTCGAATTTGGTGGCAATGGTGCCTTATTGATTCTGCTATCGATTCCAGAAAAGTAGGCGTAGTTACGGATTAATATTCCATAACAAATCTCCGGTTTGGGTTTCTGGATCAAATTCAATACACACTAAACCTGATGTGGGGAACATTGGCGGCATCATGTCTGTGACAAAGTCAGCCGTTAAGTAACCCACTAATGGAAGGTGAGATACAAAAAGTAGTGACTCTAATTGCTCTGTTTCGATGAGAGCCGTTGCGTAATCACGCACATAGTCAGATTGGCCATAAGGCGTGATGTCGTCACATGTTTCAACACTTTTCGCGTTATAATATTCGCTAATCGTTTGCCATGTTTGCTGCGCACGTAAGTAAGGACTAACTAGCACTTTATCAAATTGGCTGAAACCTTGCTCTTTACATGCTTTAGCGACAGCCGCTGAGCTACGTTGACCTCGCTCAGTAAGCGCTCTTTCTGCATCACTCGCAGCATAGTGCTCCGCTTCCCCGTGGCGCATAATAAAAATTTTCATGTTCTATCCTATTTTACCAAGCATTAGACACTTCTTGGCATTTGCGCTAATTGATAAAACAGTCTTATTGCTGTTTATCTCTTATACGTCAGTTTTGTATTCAAGCGAATGCCGCTCATGCTAACTGACTATTATTTTCCGACACTTAATTATATCAATTCACGAATGAAAGACTTCGATACTCTTAACAGTCTATTAAATTCTAGTAAATACAACCCACTTGGGCTAGCTTGGGGATATATCCCAAAATCTAAAATCAAGATTTGCACCTGCTCATATCAGAGTCATAATTAATACATCGCTTTTTTTGGAGATGCTCTGTGCACCTAAGTCCAAATGATACCAATCAATATCGTTATTTAACGTTATCGAACGGGTTACGTGTTTTGTTGATTCAAGAAATCGACGCACAAAAATCTGCCGCCGCTCTTGCCGTGAATGTTGGCCACTTTGATGATCCTCTCGATCGTGAAGGGCTCGCTCACTATCTTGAACACATGCTTTTTTTGGGTACGGAAAAATACCCTAAAGTGGGTGAGTTTCAAAGCTATATTAGCCAACATGGTGGTAGAAATAATGCTTGGACTGGAACTGAACATACTTGCTTTTTCTTTGATATATCGCCGAACGTCTTCGAAAAAGCACTCGATCGCTTTGCCCAATTTTTTGAAGCACCTCTCTTTAATGAAGAAGCATTAGATAAAGAACGCCAAGCCGTCGAGTCGGAATACAAACTGAAACTCGCCGATGACTCTAGGCGTTTGTATCAAGTTCAGAAAGAGGTAGCCAACCCCAAACACCCTTTTGCTAAATTTTCGGTGGGCAATCTTGAAACCCTCAATGATCGTGACGGGCAATCCATTCGCCAAGAGATTTTAAATTTCCACCAGCAGTGCTACTCGTCTGATCTAATGACGCTCGCAGTAACAGGCCCTCAATCGTTAGATGAGTTGCAACAGTGGGTCGAAGACAAATTTTCCGCTATCCAAAATAAAAATCTCAATCAAAAGTCCATTTCAGAACCGATGACAGACGACAACAGCGCTGGTATCACTATCTGTATCGAACCTGTAAAAGAGATCCGCAAACTAATTCTCGCGTTCCCTCTTCCCTCAATGGACGAATATTATGGCAGCAAACCTTTATCCTACTTTGCTCATCTATTAGGTTATGAAGGGAAAGGAAGCCTAATGATGCAGCTGAAAAATAAAGGTTGGATCACCTCGCTTTCCGCAGGAGGAGGCGCAAGCGGCAGTAACTATCGAGAGTTTACCCTCAGTTGCTCACTAACCGATGAAGGGTTAGCGCATACCGATCAGATCACTCAAGCGGTTTTCCAATACTTCAAGCTTATAGAGTTTCAAGGGATGGATGAGTGGCGTTACATTGAGAAACAAGCCGTTCTTGAATCAGCGTTCCGTTTCCAAGAACCAACACGCTCTATGGATTTAGTCAGCCATCTCGTCATCAACATGCAGCACTATTCACCAGAAGATGTGATCTATGGGGATTATAAAATGTCTCATTACGATGAGACGTTCCTGCGCTCCCTCTTCTCCTATTTTTGCCCACTCAACCTAAAAGCGACAGTGATAGGTAAAGGGCTAAGCTATGATAGAACCGCTAAGTGGTATTTTACCCCCTACTCCGTCACACCGTTTAGCCAACAACAACTTGCCCATTTCCAGCAGATCGATCCTAGTTGGGATTTTCAACTTCCAGAAAAAAACCCCTTTATCTGCTACGACTTAGACCCAACGCCACTGGAAAAAGAGGCTGAGACTCCTGAGCTGATTGAAGATCTTGAGGGTTTCCGATTGTGGCATTTGCAAGATGCTCAATTCCGAGTACCAAAAGGGGTCGTCTATGTGGCAATAGACAGCCCTCATGCCGTTGAAACGCCCATTAACATCGTTAAAACTCGGCTGTGTGTTGAGATGTTCCTAGACTCACTGGCCGAAGAGACTTATCAGGCTGAAATTGCTGGTATGGGCTATAACATGTACGCTCATCAAGGTGGAGTCACACTGACATTATCGGGCTTTAGTCAGAAACAACCTCAACTGCTCGATATGATCCTATCGCGTTTCTCACAACGAGATTTTAGTCAAGAAAGATTTGATTCGATTAAGAATCAACTTTTGCGTAGTTGGCGGAATTCAGCTCAAGATCGCCCAATTTCACAGCTTTTTAATGCGATGTCTGGAGTTCTTCAACCAAACAATCCTCCATACATGGTATTAATCGAAGCATTAGAACAGATTAAGATAGATGAATTATCTACTTTTGTTGACGCTATTCTCGCAGAACTTCATGTAGAGACCTTTGTTTATGGGGATTGGACTCAGCAACAAGCTCACGATATTGCCACGACATTAAAAAACGCATTACGAGTAAAGAACCAAGCATACGAAGAGTCACTAAGACCATTAATCATGTTGGGCAACAGTGGTACTTTCCAGCATGAGGTTGTGTGCGATCAGCAAGATTCTGCGGTGGTTGTTTATTACCAATGCGATGACATTCTTCCGCGCAGCATCGCGCTATATTCGCTAGCTAATCATCTTATGTCGGCAACATTCTTTCATGAGATCCGCACCAAACAGCAATTAGGCTATATGGTGGGAACGGGTAACATGCCTCTAAACCGCCACCCGGGGATCGTCCTCTATGTTCAATCGCCTAATGCGGCTCCAACAGAGTTAGTTGCGTCGATTGACGAGTTCTTAAATGCTTTCTACTTAGTGCTACTTGAGCTGAATGAGTACCAATGGCACAGCAGTAAAAAAGGATTATGGAATCAAATGGCGACACCAGACGTGACTTTACGTGGACGCTCTCAGCGCTTATGGGTTGCCATTGGGAATAAAGATGTAGAGTTCAATCAACGAGAGAAAGTGTTAGAGGAACTAAAAGCCCTTAGCCGTTCAGACATGATTCGTTTTGTTATTAATGAATTAAAACCTCGGACATCAAATCGACTGATCATGCACAGTTTAGGTAACGCTCACCTAGAAGAGGAAAGGCTGGATCTAGGGCACGATATTGATTCAATTGATCAATTTCAGCTCAGAGCTAAAGATTGTGATTTAGGCTAATCGATAAATTGGACTAAGTTTCTAATTTAGGGTCAGTGATTGGCGAAATGTAAAAGCAAGTAATAAAAACGCCCGCAAATAGTTAGCGGGCGTTTTTGTATCTAGTGAATAAACGATAACCATAAAGCAATGGCTACCATTTATCCCCTGCGACTAAATATCAGTAGAAGCTTTCATCTAAACCCGCGCGAGTGAGCAAACCATCACACGGAGCATATCGGTCACCATATTTTTCCGCGTATTCATTCATCATTTCAACGAGGGCTTTGATTCCAATCTGATCCATATATCGGAATGGGCCACCGAGGAAAGGAGGGAAACCGATACCGAAGATCGCACCGATATCACCATCTCTTGGGCTACGGATAATACCTTCATCCAAGCAGCGAACCGCTTCATTCAACATAGGAAGCACGCAGCGAAGTGAAATATCTTTTTCTGTTAGCTTAGCTTCTGGCTGTAATTTCAGTAGTTTATAAACGGATTTATCGACTTCCTTTTTCTTGCCTTTGTAACTATAGAAGCCTTTACCACTCTTACGACCTTTACGATCATCATTAAGCAAAATATCGAAAACATCCGGGCCTTTAAAACGAGGGCCTAATTCATCCACAAGAATCGGCATAATTTTCGCTCCAATATCCACACCAACTTCGTCTAATAACGTAATCGGCCCAACTGGGAAACCAAAATTAAGCAGCGCTTTATCTAGTGCATCAATAGGCTCACCACCTATCAACACCTGAGCTGACTCATTCATATATGGCGCTAAGATTCGGTTTACGTAGAAGCCCGCACAATCTTTTACAACAATTGGCGTTTTCCCTTGTTTACGAGCAAAAGCAACCACTGTCGCAATAGTCTCGTCAGAGGTGGTCGCGTGTGGAATCACTTCCACTAGCGGCATTTTTTCAACCGGACTGAAGTAGTGCAGACCCACAATATTTTCAGGGCGCTGTGCTTTTTCTGCAATTTTGTGGATTGGCAACGATGACGTATTGGTAGCAAAAATAGTATCTCGTTTTGCGTTTGCTTCTATATCCGCAACCATTCCCTGTTTAAGGTCAAGATCCTCAAATACCGCTTCAACGACAACATCAATAGTATTAAAGCTCGTGAAATCAATGCCCCCAGAAAGCTGTAACATCTTACTTTCCAGACCAGATTTAGTAATGATCCGGCGCTTAAACTGCTTGTTGAACAACTTGTAGTTATAGTTCAACGCATTTAATACACCGTCATTAGACACATCTTTAATCCGAACTGGGACTTTCGCTTTAGCGACACTAACGTGACTGATTCCCGCTCCCATCAAACCGCCACCAAGTACACCAACACGGTTAACGGGCAATGGCGTAGAATCTGAGCCGTTGTCTTTTTTCATTTCCGTCGTTGCAAAGAAAATCGAACGCAGCGATTTAGATTCTGGCGTCATCACCAGTTCACTAAATTTTTTCGCTTCTAATTGCTGGCCTTTCTCAAACCCATTTTCTAATCCGTTGCGAATAACCTCAAGGATGGCATCAATCGCAGGGTAATTTCCGCGAGTCTTCTCATATGATTTCTTTGCCGCTTGTTCGAAGATGACTTTGCGTCCAAGTCCACTATGAGCAATCAACTTCTCTTTGGTTGATACTTTACGTTTTGCTTTTTTCTTACCTGAATACTTTTCTACAAAATCTTTGGCGACGTCGAGTAACACCGAATTAGGCACACAAGCATCCACCACTCCGAGTTTCTTCGCTTTTTTAGCTCTAAGTTGCTTACCCGTCATAATAAGATCAAGAGACGGAAGCAGGCCAATCAAGCGAGGCAGACGCTGAGTACCACCGGAACCCGGAAGCAGTCCTAATTGAACTTCCGGTAAACCTAAGCGCGTTTTATCAGAATCACTACACACTCGATAGTCACAAGCGAGCGCTAACTCAAGTCCACCACCTAAACATGGGCCGTGAATCGCAGCCACAACAGGGTATGGCAAGTCAGACAATGTCTGAAACATCTCTTGCCCTTGTGTCGCTAAGGCTTCGGCTTGTTCTGCTGTCGTGCAATCATCTAGCATGCGAATATCAGCACCTGCGATGAAATTGTCCGGTTTCAGTGAGTGAACAATCAACCCTTTAATTGTCGATTTTTTCTCTTCTAACTGAACAAAGATGGCTTTCATGTCATCTGCAAACGCCGCTTGAAGGGTGTTCATTTTTTCATTGGGTACATCGATGGCGAGCCAAGCTAGGTTTTGCTCATCAATCGTTAAATTAAATGCTTGCTCACTCATTACTCAACCTCCAAAATCATTGCCGCGCCCAAACCACCAGCTGCACATGCTGTATTTAAACCAATTCCGCCACCTCTGCGTTTTAATTCACGTAGAGTTTGCGTCATCATTCTTGCGCCTGTTGCTGCAAATGGGTGCCCATAAGCAATAGAACCACCAAGTACATTAAATTTGTCCATATCGATCTCCCCCATCGCTTTTGAACGACCGAGGTTTTCTTGTGCAAATTTATCACTCGCAAACATCTTCACATTCGCAAGAGCCTGTGCAGCAAAGGCTTCATGCATATCAATTAAAGTTAAATCTGACAGTTCTAGACCCGCCTTTTGTAACGCCATTGACGTCGCATAAGATGGCCCCATCAACATATCTGTCTCAACGCCAATCGCAGAAAAGGCATACGACCGAATGTAACCCATGATTTCTAAACCGAGCTCCTTCGCTTTTCCTTCACGCATAAGCATGACCACAGCGCCACCATCGGTTAAAGGCGTACTATTCGCAGCAGTGACACTTCCGTATTGGCGGTCAAAAGCAGGTCTAAGCTTAGCGTAACCCTCTAGAGTCGAGTCATGTCGAATATTGTTATCTTGAGAGATCCACTTCTTATATGGCGCAGGAAATGCAGTCATGACTTCATCTTGGATCTTACCCTCGTTCCAAGCAATTGATGCTAAGGAGTGCGAGCGATGAGCCAAGGCATCTTGTTCGGCGCGAGTGATACCGTGAGTTTTTGCCATCTGCTCCGCCGTCTGCCCCATCGATAGCCCTGTGGAATATTCAGCCACCGCAGGAGGTACTGGCATCAAATCTTTCAGTGATAGGCTTTTGAGGATTTTAAGTTTCTGCCCGACCGTTTTGGTTTTACTTAAAGCAAGTAAATTTGCCGCCAGTTTTTTCGTCACACCAATAGGCAAAACAGAAGAGGAGTCTGCACCGCCAGCGATACCGATATCAATAGAGCCAGCCATAATGCTCTCTGCAACATTTACAGAAGCTTGGAAGCTCGTCGCACAAGCGCGAGTAACACTATAAGCGTCAGTATGGATATTCATTCCTGTTCCAAGGACAATCTCACGGGCAATATTCGGCGCTTCAGGCATTTGAACCACCTGACCAAACACGACTTGTTCAATTAAAGCAGGATCGATATCGGTACGAGCAAGCATTTCACTCACCACCATTTTTCCAAGATCGACGGCTGGTACTTGTCTAAATTCAGTGCTTTGACGTGCAAATGGTGTTCGCAGCCCCGCAACGATTGCTACACGTTCACCTGAACGCGTGGTGACTTCCTGTTTGCCCATTGTTTCTCCTTAGAATAAGAGGTCTGACCTGATTGCATTGTAACGAAGTTGTTAAAAGAATCAAACGCTCGTTTAACTAAACGTGAACTACAATCGTGTTCTGGATTAACAATTTACTACTTAATCTAGGGAACTATTGGGAAGGAGTAGGTTCGAACCACTTGAATTTAAAGCAAAAAAAAACCACACAAAGCTGTGTGGTTGGAATGTATATAAAGCAATTAACTTGCGCCAATTGAAATAATCAGTTTCCTGATTAGGAGAAAGTAAAGTCAGCCTTCAAAAGGAAGTTGTTGTCTTGCTCAACACGCTAGTCATAAATGACTAACTAGACAACAATGTGTACTATAACGGCTTGAGAGCGCGATATTTTGAAGTAGATCAATTTTAGTGTGATTTGCAACTTTCGAAACTGGACATAAATAAAAAAAATGCTATCCGCAGAGCAAAAATGGAGGCTCATGTGTCGATATTAAAAATGTTTGGAAATAAAAAGCCAGATCGTCCGGTCAACTCTGATATGGACAAACAAAGAAAATACGAAGCGCTTGTAAGGGCCTACCATCGAGATCTATTCCGCTACGCTTATTGGCTATGTAAAGATAAGAGCGTTGCTGAAGATCTTGTGCAAGAGACCTGCTTAAGGGCATGGAAATCTCTCGATAGCCTACAAGACGAAAAAGCGGCAAAATCTTGGCTCATTACTATCTTGAGACGAGAAAATGCGCGACGCTTTGAACGAAAACAGCTTGATCTCGTCGATATTGATGATCACGGCCATGAAGCCAAGATCAATGATGACCCACATCATCAACAAGAGTGGCTTCAAGCACAAATAATGAAACTAGAGGTCGATTACCGAGAACCCCTCTTCCTACAAGTTGTAGGTGGATTCAGTGGTGAAGAGATTGGAGATATTTTAGATCTCAACAAAAATACGGTAATGACTCGCTTATTCCGAGCCCGCAATCAATTAAAAGAGATGTTGGATTCGGATGAGAAACAGAGAGGGCAGCAAAATGGATGATTTAGAATTTCGCCGCCGCGTTTTGTCTGACCCAAAACGGCGAGATCAACAGCTATTAGACGCATTAACAAATAATGAAGCTAACGGGAAGTTTCTTGATGACGTTTTAAATTTAGATACACAAATATCTAACGCAATGAACGTTGATGTTCCGGATGATTTAGCCGATCGAATTCTATTTAAGCAAACATCGAATGAACAGAATATCATCAGACCGACTTTTGCTAAGCGTGCCATGGCGATGGCGGCATCTGTGGCTTTTGCATTTGGTTTATTAGTTGGGCAAGTCAATTGGGGTAATATTGTGGTTTCCCCAGCACAAGCAAGTTTAGCCGATACCGCGATGAAGCATGTCGTCGATGAAAGCAGCTTTGTAAACGTACTGGATGAAAAAGTCACTTCTCAGCAAATCAATGCCAAGATGTCACCTTTTGCTTACCAGTTCGATCAGAACTTTCCTTACCATGTTTACTACTTAAATCATTGTGGCTTTGGTAAATCTAATGCGATGCATATGGTTTTTCAGGGTGAAAAAGGCAAAGTCACGCTGTTCCTAACAGGCATTAAAAGTGAGCAGCCTATCGACTTTAATGAAAAAGGCATGTCAGGCGTTGTTACTCCAATTGGCAACACCAGTATGATCATCGTCGGGGAAAATGGTGAAGATGTCGCTAAGATCGCCGAAAACCTAACACCGATGATACAACCTGCAAGTTAATTCAATTTTCAGCCCAGCATTCGTGCTGGGCTGCTTTATTTTAATCTATCATTCAATTTCCTCCTGCATCGGCAATTCAACTTAGAGTTAAAACTCTAAAACCATGCATTTACAACCAATATCGTGCCAGATAGCCATCATTTCTGTAATTTTGTCGACATTTAATTCAATGGTCGGATTTCTATACCTTATACTAACCGCTATTATCCGTTCCCAACTGAGTATTAACTCAAATTAAATCGCCCTATTAGAGGCGGGACATCTCAAGGAAAACACTAATGACTAATAAAACGCGTCTGTTTAAAAAGTCTCTTTTAGCAGTGACAATTACTTTAGCCTCTAGCCAAGCAATGGCGGCAGGTTTCCAAATTAACGCACAATCAGCAACCGGCATTGGCCGTGCATTTGCTGGTGATGCGGTAATTGCTGATAACGCTTCTGTCATGGCGCGTAACCCAGCAGCAATGGCACTATTCGATAAAACCGCTTTCTCCATCGGTTTCGAAAGCATTACTTCAATGATTGAAGTAAAAGATGCACAGTACACTGGTTTCGATGGCGCGACTCATAATGCAAATTATGATGACGCTGGTGATACATCTATAGCACCAAATATTCACTTAATTGTCCCAATTAACGACAAGTTTGCAGTTGGTGTGAATGCTTACTCTAACTTTGGTACCAAAACTGAATTTAGCGACAGCTATGTCGGTGGGGAGTATGCAGGTTTAACAGATGTAAAAAGTGTCAACGTTGGTGTTGCAGGTTCATACCGAGTGAATGAACAGTGGAGTTTTGGTGCTGGATTAGATTTCATTTATGGTAAAGGTACTCTTGAGCGAACTATGAGTTCAGCAGTTGCAACTCCTGGTTTTGCTCCATTTCCACAACCAGGTTCTACAGCTTTAGATGCAGAAGCGGACGGTTGGGCGGTTGGTTTCAACTTAGGTTCTGTTTACGAATTAGATGAAAATAACCGTTTTGGCTTAGCTTATCATTACGCTCCAAGATTAGAAGCTGAAGGGGATATCAATTACCTAGGTCAGACAAGCGATACGCTATACATTCCATTGCCTGATATTGCAGAGTTTTCTGGTTTCCACAAAATCGAAAATACTAAATTTGCAGTACATTACAGCGTACAGCTAATCACTTGGGGTGAGTTTGATGTATTAGAAGCTGATGGCATTGGTACTCTTAATGAATATCAATGGCAAGATGGATGGCACTACTCAATTGGCGGTACATACTACCTCAATAATAAGTGGACTCTGCGTGCTGGTTACATGTACGACACAAGTGCTCAAGATCAGGTAACTTCAATTTCAGTACCTGATTCAGATCGCCAATGGTTCTCTACAGGTTTCACTTACCACATCACTGAAAAGTCCAATATCGATTTCGGTTTCACTTACCTACTAGGCAAAGATGTGAAAGTTAATGAATCCACAGAAAACCCAGCAGCAGGCATCATTGGTGGGGATAACATCTCATCGATCAGTGCCACAACTCACGCAGATGCAATCTTAGTCGGCTTACAGTACAGCCGTACTTTCTAAGCACAAGCTATTTAGCACTCTATGTAAAAGGCTGGTTTTCCAGCCTTTTTTTGTGGCTGCTATACTTCAATATCATATTTTCAGTGTACAGTTGTTAGCGAAACTGCCTATTCCATACCACATGTGTTCGCTCAAAAATCAAAACCATCTCGCAACAATTAGCATAAACATCTATATAAAAATTAAATCTAGCCATTTATCCTCAAAACATGCTTTTCATCGAATTACATTTTTAAAGTAATCACTCTAACATTAGAATCACGCTACTAAATTTTATCAGTTCAGCGAACATTATAATGAAATCAAATAAAACTCTTCTATCTTTAGCGGTCGCTTTTAGCCTCGCATCTGTATCAAGCGCCACTAACGCGGCAGGTTTTCAGCTTGCTGAATATTCAGCAACCGGTCTTGGCCGTGCTTATGCTGGTGAAGCGGCAATGGCTGACAACGCAAGTGCACAGTGGCGCAACCCTGCAATGTTGACTTATTTAGAAGGGACACAGATCTCAACTGGTGCAATTTATGTAAACCCAAATATTAACGTTGACGGCACAAGTGCTGGCAGCATTAAAGCTGAATCACACGACTTTGCTCACGATGCGATCATCCCGAACCTTTATATTTCCCACAAATATAATGACCAATTTGCCGTTGGTGTTGCACTAAGCACTAACTACGGTATGGAAACGGATCTTGGTACTGACTTTGCTGGCGCTAACCACGGCAACGAAGCAAGCGTGATCAGTAAAGAACTAAACCTCAACGTTGCTTACCAATTAAATGAACAAGTAAGTGTCGGTGGCGGTGTTCGCTATGTAATCGCAGAAGGTAGCTTTGGTGCGGTAGCTCCACCGCAAACAGGTGCACTATCAGGCACCACTCTAAAGTACATGGAAGGCGATGATAAAGCATGGGCATGGCAAGTAGGTACAGTTTGGCAGATCAATAATAACCACCGTGTTGGTTTTGCTTACAAATCTGAAGTAGCACTAACACTTGAAGGCCATGCTAATGGTGCAGGGTTTGACCTTATTGCAGCTCCAAATGTTAAAGCAAAATATGCGGGCTCAATGGAGCTAGCACTTCCTGCAACCGCTGAACTTGCAAGTTTTCATCAATTAACAGACAAAACAGCTGTCCATGCTAGTATCAACTGGACTGATTGGAGCAGCTTTAAAGAATTGGTAGCACACATTCCTGAGCTACCTCAGCCAACACAAGATATCAAAAAAGAGAACTGGAAAGACAACTATCGCTTTGCCATTGGTTCAACTTATCAAGCAACACCAAAATTAGCGTTACGTACAGGCGTAGCTTACGATACTTCAGCAGTAGACGAAGCCGACCGTACCGCGACTATTCCAGAAACCGACCGTACTTGGTTGAGCGTTGGTGCAAGCTACCAATGGTCTAGCCAACTGTCTTTAGATGCTGGTTACACCTATATTTTCGCAAAAGATGCGAAAATGCACGAAGATGATGCTAAATCATCTATGTTTGGTGGCAACTTTGAAGGCGAAGTAACAGGTAATGTTTGGTTAGTCGGTGTTCAAGCTAACTACGTTTTCTAATTCCGTTTCTGAATCAAAAGTTTTTGAATAAAGAATTTCTGAATAAAAGGTTTCTTAATAAAGAGCTTCTGAATAAAGAGTTTCTTAGCAAAAAGCTTCTTCGTACAAAAAAGGCTTGGTTTCATACCAAGCCTTTCTTTTATCGACAGTGACAAGAACCGTTAAAATTCTTCATCTAGATATTCATCAAGATAAGCTTCTTCATCTTCATCAATTTCAGTTGTGGTGTTAATTTCAGCCTTAAAATCTTGGCGCTGCAAGAATACCTCACGAGACAATGCATATGGATCTGGCGACGTTTTTAGCTGTCCCTCTTGAGGAATCAACTGCACTCGTTTTTCCATCCCCTCTAACGCCCACTTACCTAGCCCAGCCCAAACATTCAAATAACTAAGCGGCACATACATTCCATCAACGGTATCGGTGACTTCTCGAACGGTATAAGGTCCGTAACCAGGGAGCATCAAATACGGGCCGTTGCCGACACCATAATGACCAAGCGCATCACTGAACGCTTTATCATCGTTTTTAGGTATTCCTGCTTCTGATGCAATATCAATTAAGCCCACTAAACCAAACGTAGTGTTAATCCAAAAACGGTTAAAGTGATTGACCGCTTGCTCTCCATTACCCATTACGAGGTTATTTACCATGCTAGAAGGTTCATCTAAATTGGCAAGCACGTTAATAATACCTAGGCGTATCGGGTGAGGAACATATTCAACATAGGCGACAGATACAGGACGCACTAAATAGGGGTCAAGATAGTCGTAGTTGATATCCCACATTGCTCGGTTAAAGCTTTCAAAGGGATCGCTAGGGTGTGTTTCATCGATATTAGCTGTTGAGTCAGTTCCATTCACAGCATTACTTTCATCAATGACTTGCTTTTCCGGTGCACTAGAACAACCCACCGTCATCAAAGCTAAAAACAGACTTAAATGTAATTGTAATCCGCGTGTTAGCATTCTATCTTCCATAAATAAGGCCAGCGATGCTGGCCTAAGTAGCAATATACTTATTATACTGATATTCAATACCATAGAAATAAGTATATTTAATATGTAATCAACCGTTTAACTACATCAGTATTGCTGCTCAATCTTCAACGACGCAGGTTCACCAAGAGAAACGACTGAGCTTTCACCATACCAATCACCATCTCGCGTTGAAACATTTCCGTCACTATCCAGTCTAGCTCGAACAATTAAGCTCTCTAGATCCGATAGTTTACGACCTTGCATCATACTATTGCCGTCATCCAATACGATCGTTCTTGGGAATGAACCTAAAGGATATCGAGCAGCAGCAATTGGCATTGGCGCGCCATCAGCACTATGCACTGAAACCACCAAAACAGCGTTACTTGATGGATTAACTTGAGCACCTAATGAGATAGTAACCGCGACATTTTTACCACTTGGAGTCGCTTCAACGCCCATTTTCTTCTTAGCATTCTCAATACTACGAGCCAACATAGTATAACGGCTATCATCAGGGCCAATCATTTGCTGCATAATACTCCAGTATTTAACCGCAGCCGGATAATCCTGACGCTCAAAAGCATCAAAACCAAGTAGAGAAAAGACTCGCAAATCGACATAGTCTTCCTGAACGAGGCTACCGAGCAATCGACGCGCTTTGTCTTGATCAGCTTCATCTTGAGACAACATCAGAGCTTGAGCATAACCCAATTTAACATCTTCATTCTCTGGTTCGAATCGATACGCCTTGCGCATAGAGTTAATGGCAGTTTCAACATCACGGTTCGCTAACCCAATTCGCCCAAGTAGCAACCACCCTGTGGAATCTTCAGGTTGATAATGTAAGCGAGTACGAAGTGCTAACGTCAGGTCTTGCATCTCATCATCAGTTAATGCATCGCCTTCTGGAGACATCAATTTCTTCGTTAATGCCGGTAAATTGGCTGAAACGTCTTGCCATTGCTGCACTTTATCTATCGCACCAAACTTCATATACATGGCATAAGAGAGTGCAATCACCAATAAAAACGATGGTAGTAAAATAACGGCCGCCGGTATTTCGCTACCACGACTGTTTTTTTGCTCCGTAGGGATGTCATCCAAAAGCGACTGCTTCAGGTCTGAAATCAGATCTTGTTGATCATCCACAAGCCCTTCATCGGCTTCTTCTTCAAGTTCAGATAAACGATCTTTGTAGAGAGCTTTGTTTAATTCATCGCGTAGTGCTTCATCATTATTTGCCCTTTTTTTAATGAAAGGCATCGCAATAAAGAGGCAACTAATAAGAGTAAGAACTAGACTCGATATCCAAAATAACGTCATTACTGTTTATCTCCGTCTTTTTCTTCATTAAGCAACGATTTCAAACGTGCTTCTTTCTCTTCATCCCACTCTTTAGATTCTGCCGTTTTTACCACTTTAGATTTGCGGCTGCGTACCACAATCAGAGCAAAACCTAGAACGATGACAAACAGTGGTCCACCCCATAACACCGATGTTGCTAGAGTCAACGGCGGGTTATAAGTAACGAAATTGCCATAGCGAGCGATCATATAGTCAATGATCTCCTGCTCCGACTTTCCTGCTTTCGTCATTTCATATACTTTTTGGCGAAGATCTTGTGCTAATTCTGCGTTAGAGTCACCAATCGTATTATTTTGACACTTAGGGCAACGCAACGTGTTACTTAGCTCTTTGAATTGCTGCTCTTGTTCAAAGTTATCAAACTCATGAACTTCAATTGTGGCATAAGCTGAAATTGACAGAAGCATGCTCGTCATAAAAGCAACGAAGATACGTTTCATCATTTCGCCTCCTCCAGAAGAGCTTGGTACATTGGTTGCAATGTCTCTTTCCAGTTAGCTGGATTAACATCACCAACATGGCGATAGCGAACTACGCCATTTGCATCAATTAAAAAAGTTTCAGGTGCGCCATACACGCCAAGATCTAGCCCTAACATACCATCACCATCAAACAGGCTAATCAGGTATGGGTTGCCTAATTCAGTTAACCACTGCACCGCTTTATCACGCTGATCTTTATAGTTAAGACCAATGATTTTCACACCATCTGACGACAATTCATTAAGGTATTGATGCTCGGCATAACATGTCGGACACCAGGTAGCCCAAACATTCAACAGCAATGGTTCGCCCTTGAAAATAGCTTGATCATGCAACTTTCCTGGTTGAGCTAAGTCTTCTAAACGAAACTCTGGAACTTGTTTACCAATCAATACCGATTCCAATTTGGTCGGGTCATCACCTGAAGAGTTTCGAACAAGCTGCGATGCAAAAACCGCCGCTAGAACCATAAACATAACCAGTGGGACAAATAATATTTTCTTGTTCATCTACGCGACCTTCTCTTGTTCACTGCTGGTTGTTTTTGATGATGACGATTTACGGAAGCGGTAGCGTCTATCACTAATTGCGATTAAGCCACCTAGTGCCATCAATATTGAACCAGCCCAGATCCAACGAATAAAGGGTTTATAGTAAATTCGAACAGCCCATGAGCGGTTATCATCCAGTCTCTCACCCATTGCAATGTATAAATCACGAGTGAAACCGCTGTCGATAGCAGCTTCTGTCATCATTGAACGAGTCGTTGTGTAGAAACGTTTTTCAGCGTGTAGCGTATTAACGTACTTACCTTGTTGCGTGATTTCAAAATCAGCGATGTAACCATCATAGTTTGGTCCATCTTCATCTCGTACGCCAGAGAAGTAGAAATTGTAATCTTCTATTTGGAAGTGCTCACCTGGCGCAAGACGAACATCACGTTCAATGCTGTAGTTCTGCACCATTGCGATACCAATCACAGTAACAGCCAAACCAATATGTGCGAACATCATCGCCCAGTGACTGCGCTGAAGTTTTCTTAACCCTGTGAAAAAATCGTGACGGTGAGTTGCACGTTCATACAGCTCAAAGCTGTGCATGAACACAATCCATAACGCCATAACCCAGCCCATGTAGGCCATTCCAGTGAATCGGTCTGCCAATAGCCAAACCATAGCTGCGGCTAAAGTGAATGACCCAACACCAGAGATCAACATTGGTTTGATCAGTGCTGACATATTGTCACGCTTCCAACGAACCAAAGGACCAATACCTAATAGGAACGAGAAAGGGATCATTAACCAGCTAAACAACATGTTAAAGAATGGAGCACCGATTGAAACTGAGCCTAAGCCAATCTGTTTGTGCACTAGCGGAAGCAGTGTCCCAACCAGCACCACAACCAAAGCTGCAATCAATAAAATGTTATTTGAAAGCAATGCGTTTTCGCGTGAAATAAGACTGAAGTTGCCGCGAACTCGTACCGATGCACCTTTCACTGCAAACAGCAGTAATGAACCGCCAATCACAAAGACTAAGAAGCCGAGAATGAACATGCCACGAGCCGGATCTGAGGCAAACGCATGAACAGAGACTAAAATCCCCGAACGAACAAGGAAGGTACCTAATAAGCTTAAAGAGAACGCTGAAATAGCGAGTAGCACTGTCCAAGCTTTAAATGTGCCACGCTTTTCTGTTACAGCAAGAGAGTGCATCAATGCTGTACCCGCTAACCACGGCATAAATGAAGCATTTTCTACTGGATCCCAGAACCACCAGCCGCCCCAGCCAAGTTCGTAATAAGCCCACCATGAACCTAGTGCGATACCAACTGTTAGGAATGACCACGCAGCGATAGTCCAAGGACGAGACCAACGGGCCCAAGCCGTATCTAAACGACCAGTCATCAAAGAAGCGATAGCAAATGAGAACGCCACTGAGAAACCAACATAACCCATATATAGCATTGGTGGGTGGATGATCAAACCAGGGTCTTGTAATAGAGGGTTTAGATCTCGACCATCAATTGGGAAGAATGGCAGTGTTCTCAGGAATGGGTTCGAAGTGACGATGATAAACAGTAAGAAACCAACGGAAATCATCCCCATAACCGCGAGTACCCGCGCAACTGATTCTTGCGGCATGCCTCGGCTAAATGTCGCCACTGCAACCGTCCATCCTGCTTGAATGAGAACCCATAAAAGCAAAGAGCCTTCATGCGCACCCCAAACCGCGGTAATGCGGTAGTACCAAGGAAGTAAGCTATTCGAGTTACTCGCCACATATTGCAGCGTAAAATCGTTTTTGTAAAAGGCCCAACATAGAATAAAAAATGATAGGCAAAGCATGATGAACATACCCCAAGACAAAGGTCTCGCCGTATTCATCAATGTGGTGTTATTTCTCGATGCTCCCACCAGTGGAAGCAGACTGAGTAACACTGCCAACCCTAACGATAGGATTAAAGCAAAGTGACCAATTTCAGCAATCATTGATTACTTCCTTGAGTTTGTTCGTCTGTGTACGTTAATGGCTCATGGGTTTTCTTCATTGCTTCAGCCACTTCAGGCGGCATGTATTCTTCATCATGCTTAGCAAGCACTTCAAATGCTTCAATTGTTGTTGCGTCAAGTAGAACCCCTTGAGCAACAATACCTTGGCCTTCACGGAAAAGGTCTGGAAGAATACCATCGTAAACAATCGTCACTTTTGGACCAACATCAGCAAGATCGAAGCTTACTCGTAAAGATTCAACATCACGCTTTACAGACCCAACCACGACCATACCACCGATACGGAGTCTTTGGCCGACTTCTGGTTTGGTCCCGTCATCTTTGCCATTGACCAATTCCGTTGGCGTGTAGAACAGATCCATGTTTTGATTCAGTGCATATAGCATTAAACCTACTGTGGCACTAATACCAATGAAAAGAGCGAGAATAATACCAAGTCTCTTTTTGCGTCTTGGGGTCATAGTGTGTTCTCCATATTTTTTGCAGCATCAATTCGAGCTTGACGATCGATTTTAGCTTGTACATCGCGAAGTAAGGTTTTACCACGCTTAATGCTTGAGATAAGCAGAATAAACATCGATAAGAAGGTAATCCCAAAAGCACTCCATACATAGGCCGCATAGCCGCCCATGTTCAACATCGCGCTGAATGATTCAAAATGCATATTAGTTACCTCTCTTAGCGTTATCTAATGCTAATTGTTGCACCCAAGGGCGATGGCTTTCTTTACTGATAATTTCATTTCTGAAGCGCAGCATTGTCACCGCTCCAAAGAAAAATGCAAAACCAAATATATTCAATAATAGTGGCCATAGCATATCTGAAGAGATAGATGGTTTATCGAATTTAGTAATTGAGGCACCTTGATGAAGGGTATTCCACCACTCAACTGAGAAGTGAATAATAGGTAGGTTAATCACACCAACAATAGCCAAAATACCCGCCGCTTTAGCTGCCGTTTTCTGATCATCAAATGCGTGATAAAGCGCAATTACACCTAAATATAAGAATAGAAGAATAAGTTCAGATGTTAAACGAGCATCCCAAACCCACCAAGCTCCCCACATAGGCTTACCCCATACCGCTCCAGTCAACAAAGCGATGAAGGTAAAAACAGCACCAATTGGAGCCATTGCCGCAGCTGCCATATTCGACAACCTTACTTGCCAAACCAGACCAATAAATGCTGCGATTGCCATAGACATATAAGCGCCCATAGACCAAATAGCCGATGGCACATGAATATAGATAATTCTAAAGCTATCGCCTTGTTGATAATCTGAAGGAGCGAATGCTAACCCCCAAATAGTACCGCTAAACAAACACAATATAGCTAATACAGAAAACCACGGAAGAAGTGTGCCGCTTAGCCGATAAGCGGTTTCCGGTTTGGCATAAGGATGGAGCCATTTCCACATGTTCACTCTCACTTTTACTTCAAATTGCTAACAATGCTATTACGCGTTGTTGATTATTATATTTATAATTAACTCAATTAGAGCTGTCGAAAATCAATTAGTTCACACTGACTCTTAATGCAGCACTAATCGCAAATGGTGTCAGCGTCATTGCTCCCATAAACATGGCACCTAAAACGGCAAGTTGTCCATTATAAGCCACCCCTAAAGATGCCGCATCAATTGCTGAGGTAGCAAAAATTAGGATTGGAATATACAGAGGTAAAATCAATAGGCTCAGCAGCACGCCACCTTTTTGCAGCCCGACAGTCAAAGCGACACCAATTGCACCGATAAAACTTAACGTAGGTGTTCCGACAAAGAGGGTTAGAACGACCGCTAACCAAGTATCGAAATCAAGCGATAACAACACCGCCAGTAACGGACTGATTAAGATAAGAGGCAACCCCGTTAACAACCAATGCGCGATGACTTTTGACATCACAACTAATTGTAATGGGATGGGCATTAGCATCATCTGCTCTAAAGAGCCGTCTTGAAAATCATCACGGAATAGTCGTTCTAATGATAATAAAGCAGATAGCAGCGCCGCTACCCAGACAATACCTGCCGCAATTCGCGCTAATAAATTAGGCTCCGGCCCAATACTCAGCGGGAATAAAGTAATAACAATAATAAAAAACCACAGAGGGTTAAAAATGTCAGCTTGCCTGCGAAATGCAATTAGCAATTCGCGGCGTACAATCGTGCTCATCGCTGAGATCATGTTAACCACCCAACTTAATTTTTCGAAGTATCGGATTATCAGCAAACATGTCTTGGTGGGTCGTGAGCAATACTATGCCCCCACTTTGCGCATGCTTTAGAAAAAGCGCTTCTAACACTTTCACCCCTTGCTTATCAATTGCCGTTAAAGGCTCATCAAGGATCCATAAAATCTGTTCACTAAACCATAGACGAGCCAGCGCGACTCGTCGCTGTTGACCAGCGGAAAGCTGTCCGACGGGTACATCCTCTCTACCAGCAAGCCCAACTTGAGTGAGCGCTTGGAAAATGTCTTCTCTAGAGGTGTTATTACCATGAATAGATTGGTAAAAATTCAGGTTCTCAAATGCGGTGAGCTCGCGCTTCACTCCTGTTTGATGGCCTAAAAAGAGCAAGTCTTGATGGTAGGTATCGCGGCTAGATTCAATTTGCTCACCTTTCCACGAAATCGTACCTTCGTCTCTCTCGCCTAAGCCAGAAATAATGCGTAAAAGTGTTGTTTTACCCGTGCCATTTCTACCTTCAACTTGAACAAGTTCACCCGGTTGAATATTAAAGGAAAGAGATTCAAACAAAACTCTCTCATCGCGAATTGCAGTTAAATTAGATACTTCGAGCATAAATTTTTTCGGCACAAAAACATAACAGTTATCTTAACACAGCAAGCCGAATACAAAACAGGAGTAGACCTTTACGAATCACGAAACTACGTAAGAAACTGTTAATGTTCTATCACAATTTCACAATTAATATTGGATATGGCTAAATTTCCATCCCTCTATTTTGCATTTTATTCCTAAAAACAAAAAAAGAAGCCGAGGCTTCTTTTTTCTTCTTCTGTTTTGTACACCGTTTACCGCCGAACATTTTTAGGCGATTGAGGCGATGCTCGATGTTCACCAGTAGAGCGAGGGGTCCCTCTCAATGGTGGCAATTTCTCTTTTCCTGTAAGCTTATTTTGTAGAGACATCATAAGCTCAGCTTCCGCTTTAGGGATTTCGCACTCTTCAATCAACTCATTGACACTCGCACCTAACTGAACCATTTTACTGGCTCTCGTATACAAACGGCCATCAGTATCAACGTGTTCAAGCTCCACTACTCGCTCATTTAGATGCTTGATAATATCCTGCTGCTCAGTCACTCGTTGACCAAGACCAACCACTACAGATCTCACTTCTAGCAACTGCTTATTGGCTTTTTGAAGCTCTTTCTCAAGGTGCCGTGTTTGCAAGCGAGATGCGTCAAAAAGCTTTTGTGATGCTTGTTTTGTTCGAAACAAGGCAAGCACAAACAGAAGAGCAATTAAAACACCCCCACCAATCAGGAAGGGGATATTTTGTGACAAAACATTAGTCATTATAGGTGAGCCATGTCATCCCATTCTTCATCGGTAAGCAGCTTATCTAGATCAACCAAGATAAGAAGTTTACCGTCACGGTTGCTTACACCTTGAATGAACTTAGCACTTTCATCCGTACCAACACTTGGTGTGGTATCAATTTCTGAAGAACGTAGGTAAACCACTTCAGCAACGCTATCAACTAAGATACCAATCACTTGACGCTCAGATTCGATAACAATAATTCGAGTATTGTCCGTCGTTTCACCTTGCATCAGTCCAAAACGAGAGCGCGTATCAATAACAGTAACTACGTTACCACGAAGATTAATGATACCTAAAACGTAATCTGGAGCGCCCGGTACTGGCGCGATTTCGGTGTAACGCAGTACTTCACGAACTTGCATTACATTAATACCGTATGTTTCTTGTTCTAATTGGAACGTCACCCACTGAAGAACTTCGTCGTTACCTTGTTCTTTTCTTACTTCAACTTCGTTAGCTTGAGACATAGTCAATCCTCTTAATGTCGTTCCCGACTAAAATTTTTATCAATCTAATGCTTTTACATCTAGCCCTGCATTAAGCATAGCTACCATTGCCTCAACATGGATCAAGGCACACATTTTTTCTTTTACCATACCGGCAAGCCAAGGGCGTTTTCCTGCCTGTTCACGCCACCGCACTTTGTCAGTATTTAACAATTCGGTTCCCATGAGTTCTGTACTTGCCAGCCCCCACGAACTTTCACCCAACATCACGATATATTGATAGTTATCTTTATAATCGTCATTGGCTAATTTTTCAGCCATCACCCATTTAGCACTGTCAACGACGTCTAACTGGTGCTCTTTATTCATTTGTAAACCTAAATACCAACTTGGTTTACCAATGATATGGCTAAGTTCCGTTATCCGGTGAATACCACCTAGTTCATCAAGAGGCACAGCAAACGTCACACCATTAACGTCAAAGTATAGTACTTGAAAGTCTTCTGTTCTGCTTGTGGTTTGCCAGTTATCTAATTGATGTCCACCAGCCTGGGTTTCTAACTCACTTTCGGTCGCAACATTGGCACTGTCCGATGTATCAACTTCAGGTTGAGTAGCCTCAATAACGGGGCTTGTCTCTAAGCATTCATCTAATTTTTCAACTTCTTCAGCAATATTTTCAACTGCTTCAGAGGTTGTCTCAGTTTGAACTGAAATATCAACACTAGGCTCTTCTGGAATGTCCCAGCTTTGAATCTCATCAACGACTTCAACACTTGGCTCAACGTCTAGCTTGATATCGTTATTTTGAATCAGAATATCATCTTGAAGCGTTGCGATCTCGACTGTGTTTTGTTCAAGAATACTGTCGATATCAAGCTCACCAACAATATCAGTGGACTCTAATTGACTGAGTAGTTTCTGAACATCTTCAAGGTTTGGTACGTCAAAATCTTCTGTTTGAATCTCAGCGTATGAAAGAGACTGGCTACTTTCAGCCTCATCCTTCAACGGCTGGGTCTTCAGTTCAGGTTCAATATCGAGTTCCGTTATCGGCAAAGAGGGAGAGACTTCAGCCTCTGTATCTTCCCCCAACAACGCACTAAAGTAATCATCTAGAGCTTGTTCACTCGACAGTACATAATCACTGCTCATCAATTGTTAACCTCTCAAGGAAAATCAACAACTGCTTATAAGCAAAAACGCCACGACTACCAGAAGCAAAATGCGAAGCTGGCAATCGCTTCAAACTTGCATCTCTAAATTTAGTATCAATGGGTACCGCCGAGTTCCAAACTTGATCAGGATAGTCCTGCTTAAGCTGTGTCAGTGTTTGCAAAGATGCCCGAGTCCGTTTGTCATACATTGTCGGCACAACGGTAACTTTAAATGGTGTATTACGCGATTTCTGCATAATTGCGAGAGTTCGAACCATGCGCTCTAGCCCTTTCATCGCTAAAAATTCAGTTTGAACCGGAATCAATATCCTATCGCTGGCAGCAAGCGCATTAACCATCATTACACCCAAAATCGGAGGGCAATCTATCAGTACGTAGTCATACTCATTTTCAATCGAAGCTAATGCTCGTTTTAAGATGAGTCCCATACCACCTCTGTTGCCCATGACACGATCTAAAGTTGCCAGTGACATATGTGCGGGAATAATATCGATGCCTTCAACTTCTGTTTTTAAAATTAAAGGCTCAACAGATTGTTTGGTAAACTCTTTAAGTTGAAACAGATCAAACAAACTTGCTGGCACCGCATCAGAGTCAAACCCTAGATAGGTAGTTAAAGATGCGTGAGGATCGGTATCAACAAGTAACACTCGATGGCCTTGCTTACTCAGCAGGCCGGCTAATGTTACTGTTGTGGTTGTTTTCCCAACACCACCTTTTTGGTTTGCTACACTCCAAACAATCATTAATATAATTCCTAGGCTAGGCCAACTTCCACTAGCATACGTTCTGAAATTCGTTCTAAAGGTAGATCTTCTGTTGATATACCAGCTTTAGCGACGGCCTGTGGCATTCCATATACTACACAGCTCTCTTCGTTTTGAGCCCAAATCGTTGCACCCGCAGATTTCAACATTCGCGCGCCTTCACGACCATCAGCACCCATACCAGTGAGAACCATGGATAATACTTTATCGCCATATATTTTCGCCGCAGAGCCAAATGTCACATCCACACAAGGTTTGTAGTTCATGCGTTCACCGCCATCAATAATGCGCAGTTTCGCCGTACCTGGACGTCCATCAATCATCATTTGCTTTCCACCTGGAGCGAGGTAAGCAACGCCAGGTTTCAAGATATCTCCGTCTTCAGCTTCCTTTACTTGTATCTTGCAAAGTGAGTTAAGACGGCTCGCAAAGGCAGCGGTAAATGTCGCTGGCATATGCTGAATTAGAACGATTGGATGTGGGTAATGTGCTGGTAGTTTCGTTAATATTTTCTGTAGCGCAACAGGCCCTCCTGTAGAAGTCCCGATTGCGGTTAGCTGATATTTTTTACCCGACGCTCTAAACTTGCTCGCTACGCTAGACGCAGCAGGACGCGCAGAACGCTCTTGAAGAGTGGTTCTTTGTCCCGCAGTTGATGTTGGAGCCGGAGCTGGTGTTGCTCTCACCGTTTGACGACGCATAAACACGCGTTTCGCGGCAATCTCAATCACACGCTGCTGTAACAGCGAAACGGCATCGTCTCGATTACGAGCAATATCTTCAAACTTTTTAGGTAAGAAATCCAATGCACCGGCATCTAACGCATCTAACGTCGCTTTTGCCCCATCATGGGTAAGCGAAGAGAACATTAAAATCGGTGTCGGGCAAGCAGCCATGATTTGACGGACAGCAGTAATACCATCCATCACCGGCATCTCGATATCCATCGTGATCACATCAGGCTTGAGTCGCTTCGCCTTCTCTACCGCTTCCTTACCATTTACAGCCACATCTATAACTTCTAGGCGTGCATCTGAATTGATGATCTCGCTTACACGACGACGAAAAAAACTCGAATCATCAACGACTAGTACTTTAATCGCCATACCTTTCCTTATCTTAAATTCGTGATGCTGCTGCGTACTGCTTTAACAAATCTGGCACATCAAGAATCAATGCAATGTGGCCATCACTTGTGATTGTCGCACCTGCCATACCTGGCGTACCTTGTAGAAGGTTATCAAGGGGTTTAATCACCACCTCTTCTTGGCCAATTAATGCATCAACAACAAAACCAACTCGCTGACTACCGATTTGGACAATAACAACGTGCCCATGCCCTTTACGTAGTTCTGCCATTCCATCTTTAGGCGCTAACCAGTTTTGCAGATAGAAAAGCGGAATTGATTTTTCACGAACGATAATGGTTAGCTGACCATCAACAACGTTAGTTCTGCTTAAATCTAAGTGGAAAATCTCATTTACAGAAGCCAATGGCAACGCAAATGGATGACCTGCAACACCAACCATCAACGTAGGAAGAATGGCTAAGGTCAGAGGAACTTTGATGGTTATCTTAGTCCCTTTGTTTTTCTCTGAATCAATGTCAATCGAACCGTTTAATGTATTGATGGCTGTTTTTACAACGTCCATACCAACACCACGACCAGAGATATCTGAAATTTTCTCTTTGCTTGAGAAACCAGGAGCAAAAATCAGATTGAAACACTCTTTATCAGATAAACGAGACGCTGCATCTTCGTCCATAATACCGCGCTTAACGGCGATACCACGTAATACATCTGGGTCCATACCACCGCCATCATCAACGATAGCAAGTTCAATATGATCACCTTCTTGTGATGCTGATAAAATTACTTTACCTGTTCGAGGCTTACCGGCTTTCACACGATCTTCCGGCATTTCAACACCGTGATCGACAGAGTTTCTCACTAAGTGAATAAGCGGGTCGGCAAGAGCTTCCACAAGGTTTTTATCTAAATCCGTCTCTTCACCGCGCATTTCTAGCACGATATCTTTCTTCAAGCTTCTTGCTAAGTCACGGACCACGCGAGGGAAACGGCCAAATACTTTCTTAATTGGCTGCATGCGCGTTTTCATCACAGCGCCTTGCAAGTCAGCAGTAACAACATCTAGATTCGAGACAGCTTTAGCCATCTCTTCATCGTTACTATTTAAGCCTAAACTCACCAAACGGTTACGGACTAATACTAACTCACCGACCATATTCATAATGGTGTCTAATGTTGACGTATCAACACGAACGGTCGCTTCAGCCTGTGGTTTCTTTTGTCCTCCCTTGGCAGGAGTTTTTGCTGCTTGTTCTTTCGCTACTGCCGTAGGAGCCGATTTTGCTGGCGCTGCTACTTTTGGTTCTGCTGGCTTAGGAGCTGGAGCCGCTGCAGGCGCTTGTGGTGCAACATTCTCAATCGCAGGCTTCGTTGCCGCTTCCAATTCTTCAGCTGTCGGGCCATTACCTGAACCGTGCAGTTGGTCAAGAAGGTTTTCAAACTCTTCATCTGACATTAAGTCATCTGCATTACTGAAGCTTGATGTTGCCACCGGAGCTGGTGTTGGCGCTGGCGGAGGTGTAACAGGAGCTGCACTTTCCGACGCGGCAGAAGGACTTTGTCCAGCACCATGTAATTCATCTAGTAACTTTTCAAATTCATCGTCAGTAATATCACCATCAGATGCTAACACTGAAGCGGTCGAACTTGGGGCCGAGGCAACTGGAGCTGAAGCTATTGGCGAAGAAGTGACTGGTGCAGAAGGTGTAGCCGCACTTGGTGCTGTACCTTTCCCATGTAATTCATCAAGTAACTTTTCAAATTCATCTTGAGAGATTTCATCCAGGGAGCTAGAAATCGTAGAACTTTCAGCAGGAGCTTTAACAACTTCAGGCTCTTTTACTGGTTCAACAACTTCAGCTTCAGCAGGAGCAGCATCTTCAGATTCAGGTCGGCATAAACGGTGTAACTCATCGAGTAGAGCTTGATCCGCAGGTTCAGGTTTTTCGCGATCCTGAACAGCACTAAATTGAATGTTGATGGTATCCAATGCTCGAAGCATCGTATCCATTAATCCAGCAGTTACGCTTCTTTGGCCGTTACGCAAAATATCAAACACATTCTCAGCACCATGACATGTGTCAACCAGTTCTGAAAGTGCCAAAAAGCCTGCTCCACCTTTTACAGTGTGGAACCCGCGGAAGATTGCATTAAGTAAATCTCTATCGTCAGGGTTATTTTCAAGCTCTACTAACTGCTCAGATAGGAGCTCAATTATTTCCCCGGCTTCTACTAAAAAGTCCTGAAGAATATCTTCGTCTAACTCGTAGCTCATACGTTTCCCTTAAAATCCAAGACTGGATAATAAATCATCAACATCATCTTGTGATGCGACTGCATCTTCACGCTCTTCAGGGTTCAATATTGGCCCTTCAGCTTCTGTTGATGATTTCTTCTCTTTATTAGGTTCTTCTGTTGTTGGACTCGTACCAAATACCGTCAATATTTCAACAAGTCTTCCTTCGACTTCAGCAACAAGCGTAATCACTCTGCGAATGATCTGCCCAGTAAGATCTTGGAAGTCTTGTGCCATCAAGATCTCGGTGAGTTGCCCGCGTAATTCAGTACTGTCACCTTCAACTTGAACGAGCAAAGAATCAATGCGGTGGCA
The DNA here is from genome assembly GCF_005146325.1 of Vibrio genomosp. F6. Taxonomy (NCBI): domain Bacteria; kingdom Pseudomonadati; phylum Pseudomonadota; class Gammaproteobacteria; order Vibrionales; family Vibrionaceae; genus Vibrio; species Vibrio genomosp. F6. Next base: position 158,669 of record NZ_SYUT01000019.1, read on the forward strand.
TAGAGCTTTAAACTCGCTTAACTCTATTCGCCCATGCATCAATTCGTTCCATTGCGGCCTTACCTGAACAAGACATTCATGAAGATTATCTGCAATAGGTAAGCAACGATCAACGGCGTCCATTGTTTTATTCGCAGCTACTTCAGTTTTATCAATGACATATTGAAGGCGATCCCTTGCATCAGGAATTTCGTCATTGGCAATTTCACTCATTCTCTCATCAAGGTTGAATTGAGTTAATGAGCTATGAAGATCACGAGTCAGTGAACCTATTTGTTGCAGCATTAAGTTATCACTGCCTTCATAGATATTTTTGACAAGAAGGTTCGCTTCTTGCTGCTCGTCATTTTCAAGCAACTGAACGAGTTGCTTCGCTTGTTCTAATGAAATCATCCGGGCCTAGCCTTTATAAACTCAACGTTCGTATTAATAAGTCACTTAGTCTAATGTCGCTCTTTTTATATTTGGCGATCACTAAATAGACAAAAACCAAGTGCAGACATTACGTATTCTGGCTTATAAGCGTTCGAATATTTTGTCGAGTTTTTCTTTCAGCGTTGCTGCGGTAAATGGCTTAACAATATAACCGTTTACACCAGCTTGAGCCGCTTCAATAATTTGTTCACGTTTCGCTTCAGCCGTAATCATCAATACAGGCAAATGCTTAAGCTCAGCATCTGCACGGATGTTTTTCAGCAAATCAATACCTTGCATTCCCGGCATATTCCAGTCGGTTACAACAAAGTCAAAATCACCTTTCTTGAGCATCGGCAATGCTGTTAATCCATCATCAGCTTCTTGTGTGTTATTAAAACCTAGGTCTCTTAGTAGGTTTTTTACAATACGGCGCATCGTTGAAAAGTCATCAACAATGAGGATTTTCATGTTTTTGTTCAAAATTGCCTCCACTGAACTCGAAATCAGTGTTGTTAGTCGTTTTGTGTCCACGCACTTAATTTAGTACGTAAACGCTGCATTGATTGGCTTAATATTTGGCTGACACGAGATTCGCTGACACCTAAAACTTCACCAATTTCTTTTAAGTTTAACTCTTCATCATAGTAGAGCGAAAGTACTAATGCCTCACGCTCAGGAAGTTGTTTGATCGAATCAACTAGAGCGACTCTAAAATTCTCATCTGCAACCCCCTGAAATGGTGCATTATCTTTATCATCTTCATTAGGTGATAAAGCATCATCAGATACACCGAGATCTTCAATGCCTACAATTCTTGAGCTGTTTATATCAGTTAGCGCACTATGATACTGCTCTAGGGATAACCCCATATGTTTTGCCACTTCTGCATCAGATGGGTCTCTATTTAGTATCCCCTCTAATTCTGATATCGCTTGAGTAATTTCTCGATTGTTTCGATGAACAGAACGAGGAACCCAATCCCCTTTGCGAATATCATCAAGCATAGCACCGCGGATCCTGATGCCAGCATAAGTTTCAAAACTTGCGCCTTTGGACCCATCGTAGTTCTTCTGAGCTTCAAGCAGACCAATCATGCCTGCTTGAATGAGGTCTTCGACCAATACATTCGGTGGCAAACGACCGAGCAGATGATGAGCGATACGTTTAACCAACACCGAGTATTTCTCTATAAAAGCCTGGGGGCTACTTAGATTTGCATGTTGGTCGTAAGTAAGCGCCTTATTCACCAAATGGTTCCTCTGAAATTTCTGGGCGATTTAGTAGCCGTTCGACAAAAAACTCTAAATGACCACTCGGGGTCTTAGGAATAGGCCATGTTAAGGCTTTATTCGCTAGCGAACTAATAGCAAGAGCTGCTGGAGAGCGTGGAAATGCGTCTACAACAATTTTTTGTCTCTTAACTGCTTGTCGTACTTTATCATCTAAAGGAATACATGCGACAAGTTCAAGGCTTACATTTAGAAATCTCTCTGTGACCAATGTCAATTTTGCAAATAATTCTCGCCCTTCTCGATAACTTCTGACCATATTTGCAACAACTTTAAAGCGTTGCACTTGGTGTTCACGGCTAAGTAATTTGATCAGAGCATATGCATCTGTTATCGATGTTGGTTCATCACAAACCACAACCACGACATCCTGAGCTGCGCGAGAAAAGCTCACGACCATGTCAGAGATGCCAGCTGCGGTGTCGATTAATAGCACATCCATGTCATCTTCTAAGCTACCAAACGCTCGGATTAAACCGACATGCTGCGCATGAGAAAGCTCAGTCATGCTTTGAGTGCCTGAAGTCGCAGGGATAATTTTCACCCCGTGAGGCCCTTCAACAATGGCATCTTTGAGCTCACATTCTCCGGCTAGGACATGCCCTAAGTTACGCTTAGTTCTAATTCCTAGCATAACATCGACATTGGCGAGCCCTAAATCGGCATCTAAAACGGTCACTTTCTTACCCTGTCTAGCCATACAAATAGCCAAACCAAGAGTTACGTTTGATTTCCCTACACCGCCTTTGCCACCAGTAACCGAAATCACTTTAGTCAATGAAGGTTGGGTTAAGCGACGGAGGCCGCTTGCTTGATCATATATCATATTATCAGTCATATTTATCCGCCGCCCTAGAATTCTTCCGAATCACTGTTCCAGTAGTGTGGTTCATTCTCTGTCGACTTCTCTAGTAACTCATTCGCTTTAGCTATCATGTATTTAGGCTGAGCGATGACGATGTCTTCGGGTACGCGTTGTCCATTTGCAATATACGCAATGGGTAACGCATTTTGAACAACTACGCTAATAAATTCCCCCAAACTTAATGACTCATCAAGCTTGGTCAAAATGCATCCCGAAAGTGGGATACGTCTAAAGTGTTCGATTGTTTCTTGTAGTACTTTTCGCTGAGCGGTCGCGGGTAACACCAAGTAACTGTGTATGACTTCACCACTCTCTTGCATCAGTGTGTCTAACTGTTCTGATAGACGTACATCACGCTGACCCATACCTGCGGTATCGACCAAAATCAGACGTCGATTCCGTAACTGATATATTACATCGGCTAACTCACTGGAATCTTTAGCAACTCTTACTGGACAACCCATAATTCTGCCATAAATCGACAGTTGTTCATGAGCACCGATACGGTAAGTATCCGTTGTAACCAATGCAACGTTGTCTGCGCCGTACTCCATTGCAGCTCTTGCGGCAAGTTTTGCTACAGTTGTGGTTTTCCCCACTCCTGTAGGGCCGAGTAGAGCCACGATGCCACCACGCTTCAAGATATCTTGCTTAGTGACGGAAATTTGGTCTGACACTAATGCTAGCAAGGCTTTCCAAGCTCGGGCAGGTGGCGTGTCTTCAGGAATGTAGCATGCCATTTGATCGGCGAACTCTGAAGAAACACCCATCCGCTCTAGTCTTTTTATCAGCATAGCTCTGAGTGGTTCCCGACGCTCAACTTCTTGCCACATAAGGCCAGAAACTTGATGTTCAAGCAGGCGACGTATTGAGGTCATCTCCTCGCGCATCGACTCCATATCTTTTTCTGATGTGGGCGGTGATTGAGGCTCGCGATGACGATCGTAGCGGGTAGGATCGAGTTTTGGTTTTGGCCTTTCGACACGGCGATCTTCGGCAATTAATTTTGCCAAGCCCGATTCTTGCTGGTATCGACTACCGGAATTGGACTCCCCTCGCCCATTATTCTGACGATTGAGCAGAGCGGACAATGAATCTTCGTTTTCAGCGCGATGTTCACTCTCTTCATCCGCTCCAGCACTATACTGTTTCAGCATATTCGCAAAACGTTTAGTCATAGACGAGCCATTGCCCGCTGCTGGGTTCGATTGTAAGCTCACCCGATCATCATCTAACTGACGCTTCGTTTTTGGCTGTACTTGAGGAGAAACTTGTGTGTATTCATTTCGTGATGGTTTAGGACTCACGCTGCGTTGTGCCGTGCCATTTGGCTCGCCATCAATTGCCGCAACAATTTCTACCCCACCAGCGACTTTTTTGTTAGACATGATCACTGCTTCAGCGCCAAGTTCTTCTTTAACTTGGAGCAGAGCAGAGCGCATATCTTTGGCAAAAAATCGTTTAATTTTCAAAGCAATTGTCCATATTTAGGGTATACCACGAGCTAGTTTCCAACCGCTTGTACAATTCGGATCTGTTTCTCATCTGGAATTTCTTGATAAGACAGCACCCTTAAATTCGGTATGGTATTTTTGACAAACTTAGCCAGAGTAGAGCGTAATACTCCAGATGTGAGTAGAACTGAAGGCTCGCCTTTTAATTCTTGTTCTTGTGTCGCCTGACTCAAAGACATCTGTAATCGTTCTGCTAAACCAGGCTCAATACCTGCTGATTCACCACCTGACGACTGCATTGTTTGATGCAATAATTGTTCCAGTTCCGGAATTAATGTAATTACTGGCAACTCAGGCTCTATACCATTGATTTCTTGAACAATTAGTCGTTTCAGTGAGATACGAACCGCCGCAGTAAGAATGTCAGGTTCTTGACTCTTGCCCGCATACTCGGACAAGGTTTGAACAATTGTACGGATATCTCGAATTGGTATCGCCTCGTTGAGCAAGTTTTGTAGCACTTTAACCACGGTTCCTAACTGAATGAGTTCAGGTACAAACCCTTCAACTAATTTAGGTGCAGATCGACCGAGCATCTCTAACAAGTTCTGAACTTCTTCGTGGCCGAGCAACTGAGATGCGTTATTCGTCAGCAGTTGACTTAGATGCGTCGCCAAAACGGTGGAAGAGTCTACCACTGTGTAGCCTAGTGCCTGAGCATGTTCTCGCTGTTCAACTCGGATCCAAGTCGCTTCAAGCCCAAACGCAGGGTCGATGGTTGGCTCACCATCAATCATTCCATAAACTTGCCCCGGGTTAATCGCAAGTTCTAAGTCAGGTCGAATTTCCGCCTCCCCGACAGCGACTCCCATTAATGTTATGCGATAGCTATTTGGGGTGAGCTCTAAGTTATCTCGAATATGAACAGCAGGGATAAGAAAGCCAAAGTCTTGAGAAAGCTTCTTACGAACCCCTTTCACTCGCTCTAACAGCTCCCCACCCTGATCTCTATCAACCAAAGGGATTAAGCGGTAGCCCACTTCTAGGCCGATAATATCAACGGGTTGTACATCATCCCATGAGAGTTCTTTCTGAGCAGGAGCCTCACCTGTTGGTGTCACTGGTAGCTTAGGCTCTTTCTCCGCTTTCTTTGCTTTCTTATCAATGAAATAAGCGCCTCCTCCTGCTACAGCAGCAAGGAATAAGAACGAGAAATGTGGCATTCCCGGTACGATACCCATCACACCTAAAATACCCGCGGTAATCATTAAAGCCTTAGGGTTATCAAACAGTTGAAATACTAACTGTTGCCCCATGTCTTCATCCGTATTTTGACGAGTTACCATCATGGCTGCGCCAATGGATAGCAATAGGGACGGTATTTGTGCTACCAAGCCATCACCAATGGTCAATAGCGTATAGATTTCAATCGCTTCAACGAAACCTAAATCGTACTGCACCATTCCAATACTTAATCCACCAATAATGTTAATGAACAGGATTAAAATACCGGCGATCGCATCACCTTTTACAAATTTTGACGCACCATCCATTGAACCGTAAAAGTCCGCTTCTTTGGTTACTTCGAAACGACGTAAGCGAGCTTGGTCCTGATCGATCAACCCGGCATTCAAGTCCGCGTCGATAGCCATTTGCTTACCTGGTAAAGCATCAAGAGTAAAGCGGGCACTTACTTCCGAGATACGTCCTGCACCTTTTGTCACAACCATAAAGTTAATGATCATCAAGATAAGGAATACCACAAGACCAACGGCATAGTTACCGCCAATAACAACATTACCAAACGCTTCGATAACGTTACCAGCGGCGCCGGAGCCTTCATGCCCGTAAAGTAATACGACACGAGTTGAAGCAACGTTAAGTGCCAGCCTTAGCAATGTGGCAATCAATAGAACCGTTGGGAAGGCCGCAAAATCTAGCGGGCGGCGAGTATAGATAGTCACCAATAATACGACCATTGCAAGGGCGATATTAAAGGTAAAAAACATATCCAGTAGAAAAGCTGGAATAGGCAAAACAACCATCGCTAGCGTCGCTAGCACCATAACCGGTGCGCCTATCGCAGGCATCGCACGGTTTGGTATTGAAGGCAATTTATCCGCAAATGGTAGGGTAAATTTCATATAAAAATTGGTTATCTATCTCGGCGTAAGAACACGTCATTTAAACAGTTTTTGGCACTAATTTCACTGACTAAGCAATTATCAGTCCAAGGTATTTGTCAAAATTATGGCAACTATCTCTAAATCCTCACCATCGACTTGAATTTGCTCGCTTGAAAATCAGCTTGTCAGTTACTCATTTCTCAAAGAACACTAGCTCTTAATTAGTCAGTCTCTGTATAACTATAGCGCGTTAATAGTCCTTTCGTTTAGTTGGTCGCTATTTGCTTCAATATTAAATCAGCGATAGAACTTAATCCGCATTCACCGTTAATGTCGAAGTTCTGGAGGGATCGTAATATTTTTAGGGTCGAGCTTCGGTCGCTGCCCACCACGTTTACGGTACTGCTTTAGTTGGAAGACATAAGCAAGGATCTGCGCAACTGCGGTAAAGAGACCATCTGGGATTTCTTGTTCTAGCTCTGTGGTGTGGTAAAGCGCACGGGCAAGGGGCGGAGCTGGGATAATATAAATATCGTGCTCGCGAGCTACTTCTCGTATCTTCATTGCCATATGGTCAACCCCTTTCGCGACCACGACGGGCGTTCTATCTTTGTCTTGTTTATAGCGTAATGCTACTGAGAAGTGCTCTGGGTTGGTTACGATGACATCCGCATCGGGAATATCTGCCATCATACGACGCTGTGCTGCCTCTCTCTGCAACATCCGGATCCGCCCTTTTACTTCAGGCTTACCTTCGGTGTCCTTATACTCATCTTTGACTTCTTGCTTAGTCATTTTCAGTTGATCAGCGTGTTGCCATATTTGAAAAGGAATATCGATGGCGACGACAATCAACAATGAACAACTAATAAGCAGAACAAAGTTCAATAGAATATCAAGGGCGTGGAATATATTTTGTGGATAGACGTCCATGCTCAATTGCATTAGATCAGCTTGTGATTTTTGGATCAGATAAACAGCTACACCTGACACTAATCCAACTTTGAGTATCGATTTAACCAGCTCTACCCAACTTTGCATTCCGACCATGCGCTTAAGACCGCTCATCGGGTTCATTTTTGATGCTTTAGGCATGGCCGCTTCAACAGAAAAACTGACACCGCCAACACCCGCAGCTCCAATTATTGCGGCGACAAACAAGATAAATATGATGAGCAGAAGTGGAAATATCAACCCTCCGACCGCTCCTGCTGCTATTTCGAGGAGCTTAGAGGCATTGAAAATCTCTTCACGGCTAAGTGTGAACATTCTACCCATCGCTTCGAAGAGAGCTTTCGCTAGCCCATCTCCGAACCACATGAGAGATATCGCCCCAACGATAAGGACTGATGCTGACGCTAATTCTTTTGACCTTGCAACCTGCCCTTTCTCTTTTGCCTGTTGCAAGCGTTTGGGCGTGGCGTCTTCTGTACGTTCTTGACCATCGGATTCTGACAAATCGGCCCCCTAACAGTTCAACCGGATCAGGCGGCAAATTTGTTGCTCACCCTCCATCCAGAATAGTTCATAGTGGCTAAACAAGCCGCCAAGAATGTACCAACAGAGCATTAAACCAACCAGCAATGCGAAGGCAAAACCCAAAGAGAAAATGTTTAACTGAGGAGCGGCACGCGTCATTACGCCAAATGAGAGGTTGATGGTCAGCAGTGCGATAATGCCTGACAGAGACATGCTCAGTGCCGTTTTGAACATGATGCCGAGCCACAACGCTAACTCTCTAAAATCAACCGTCGTCAACGAACCGGAACCAATCGGCAATGTTGTAAAGCTGAAAATAACTAATTGAAGCATCTTTAAATGCCCATTAGTTGAGAGGAAGAACATGGTCGCTAAAAACATAAATAACTGACCAAGTACTGGCGTATTTTGCCCGTTCGCAGGGTCAACCATAGAGGCGAAACCCAAACTCGATTGCATACCCAATATTTGACCAAGCATAACAAATGTCTGAATCATAAATTGAGTCACCATCCCCATGGCAACACCGATAATCAACTGTTCGAGAACCGTGATAAACCCTTTAAATGAGAGCAGTTCGATATTGGTTGGTACAGCAGGTATTGCAGGCATCACAGCTAAGGTGATCGCTAACCCCAAATAGAGGCGTATTCTAGGCGAAACAAACCTTGCCCCTGTCACCGTCATTACCATTAACATGGCAGATATTCGGGTATAGGGCCAAAAGTAGTTGGCTAGCCAATCTAATACAACCGCTGTGGGGTATTCCATCGTCGTTCCTAGTAAAGAACTTGTGGTAATCGTTCGACGATACTAAAAAAGAACTCCATCATCATCTGTGTCATCCAGTGTGCGAATAGCATCAACGATAATAAGGTCACAATCAAACGGGGTAAGAAACTCAGTGTTTGTTCGTTAATTGACGTGGCGGCTTGGAAAATCGCCACCACTAAACCGATCATCAAACTCGGTATGATGATCGCACACACCATGATCAGAACCATCCACAGTGCGTCTCTAAAGAGTTCGACAAACATTTCAGGAGTCATAGGTTACTCCTCGTCACAATGCAAAGCTGCTGGCTAAGGTGGATAAAATAAGGTTCCAACCATCAACCAATACAAACAACATGAGTTTAAAGGGCAAAGAGACAATCATCGGAGATAGCATCATCATACCCATTGCCATCAAAATGGAGGCCACTACCAAATCGATAATCAAGAATGGTAAGAACAGCATAAACCCTATTTGGAAAGCCGTTTTTAACTCGGAAGTAATGAACGCCGGAATCAACACTGCTAACGAGACATCTTCAGGGTTTCTCACTTCTGCCCCAGATATCTCAACAAACGTCTCCAGATCTTTTACTCTGGTTTGTTTCAGCATGAAAGTTTTCATCGGTTCTTGTGCGGCATCAAAGGCTGCACGAGCGGTTATCTGTTCATTTAAATAGGGTTGAATCGCCTGCTCGTTCACTTGATCAAGTACTGGGGACATAATAAAGAATGTTAAAAAGATCGAAATCCCAATAATGACTTGATTTGAAGGTGTTTGCTGTAGGCCCATCGCCTGCCGCAGAATAGACATGACCACCACAATACGCGTGAATGAGGTCATCAAAATCACCATCGCAGGCAAGAAGCCTAGCATGGTCATTAAGGCTAAAATTTGTAAGTTTACCGAATAATCCTCACTTCCATCGGGATTACTGGTCATGGTAAAGGCTGGAATACCTGCGCCATTTACGCTACTCATTGAGCTGCGTGATGCTCCTTGCTCTTTCTCCATCGCAGAGACAGTCACACTTTCTGAGGTCGCAGCTGAATTAGGAAGAACCGTTTCAAGCTCTTCTTGGGCAAGTGAGAATGGAGAGAGTAGCAATGCACCGAGGATCGCCACGTATACCAATAGGGTATTCAACGCGCTATTTCTTTTCATTTTTTGTTAATAGCTGGCTTAGCTGATTTGAAAACTGGCTTTTCTCCAGCTCCTCCTGTTTTATAGGGGTATCTAGTTTCGAAATTAGCTGGATCGATTGAGACGTAATCCCCACTAAAAACTGCTCTTCTCCGGCCTGCACCACTGCGATTCTTTCTTTCGTCCCCACTGCAATTTGGCGAACAATACTTAAATCTTTTTGGTTAATCAGCGAAGGCACTTTCATGCGTTTCAGCATAAAGGCGAGAAAAAAGATAAAGGCAAGAACCAACAAAAGCGACCCAAATGTGGTCGCTAAATCCAGTTGAGTTGGTGGCGCTGCCATCGCTTGGCTAGAAAACAGCCCACAGCTCACCAACAAATATTGAACACCTAACTTACGTGGCATTAATGATCTACCTAAGCTTCTTAATACGTTCGGTCTGGCTGATAACATCCGTCAGGCGAATACCAAACTTATCATTCACGACAACCACTTCGCCGTGAGCAATCAAGGTGCCATTAACCATCACATCCAAAGATTCACCGGCAACACGGTCTAACTCAACCACTGAACCTTGGTTTAATTGCAAAAGATTTCGAATGCTAATTTGAGAGCGTCCAACCTCCATAGAGATGGTCACTGGAATATCCATTATCGTATCGAGCTTACGTCGCTCATCTTCGGATATTGGTGCTGACGAATCTTGTAACTCTTCAAGAGGCGCAGCCATGATCTCATCAACATCTATACTTGGTGCACTTGGATCTTCACCCAATGCGGCAGCCCACTCATCCGCTAGCTTTTGGTCGTCACTTGGTTCCATTCTCAATACCTATTATTTTATTCTTCACTTTGCTCTTCAGCATCAAGATCAGACATGATGTCTTTACCCAAGAATGCTAGATCCGTTTTCACTACATGTGGTCTGCTAATTTTCTCAGACACTTGAACTGCAAGTTTTTCACCTGAACGCCCCATCTTAACTCGGTAAGTGGGTAGCTCTTCAACAAACATGGTGGCATGTTTAGGCATTTCCATCGGGATCACATCACCCGGTTGCAGTTCCATTAAATCTCTTAATGAAATGTCTTGTTCCAATAGATTAACTCTGAAGTTGACCGGAACATCCATAATTTCGTCACGAAGTGCGGTGCTCCAACGAACGTCAGTTTCCATTTTGTCGGATTGGACACCAGCATCAAGCAATTCTCGGATTGGCTCTACCATCGAATACGGCATAACGACGTGGAAATCACCACCACCACCATCCACTTCAATATGGAATGAACTAACGACGATCACTTCCGTCGGGCTCACAATGTTTGCCATACTTGGGTTTACTTCAGAATCAAGATACTCAAACTCAACGCCCATCACTGGCGACCATGCTTCCTTGTAATCTTCAAATACGATTTTCAGAAGTAACTGTATGATCCTGCGCTCTGTGGGAGTAAACTCACGGCCTTCAATTTTCGCATGAAAACGTCCATCGCCACCAAAAAAGTTTTCTACCAAAATGAACACTAATCGCGCTTCCATGGTAACCAGAGCCGTTCCTTTTAGAGGTCGGAAACGCACCATATTCAAACTGGTTGGAACGTATAGTGTATTTTGATACTCACCAAACTTCATCATCTGAACGCCGTTTATCGACACTTCAGCCGTTTTTCTCAGCATGTTGAATAAGCTGACTCGCATATGCCGAGCAAAACGCTCATTGATAAGTTCCAAGGTCGGCATTCGACCACGAACAATTCTGTCTTGAGATGAAAAATCAAAACTCGTAGCACCTTCAACCTCGGCACCAATATCGTCATCATCAATATCATCAACATCATCAACGCCGTGTAACAGCGCATCAATTTCGTCTTGGCTTAATAGATCAGTCACGTAACACCTATTGAATTACGAAATCAGTGAAAAGTACCTTCTCAATAACAGGTTTCCCTACCGCTTTGGTCAAACTTGCTTTTACGTCTTCTGTCGCTTTGTTTCGCAATTCCACACGACCTGTTGCCGAACGTAATTGATTCACTGTGGCGGAAGCAAAAGTAGCAAGCAGTGCACTTTCGATTAAAGGAGAGTGGTAGCGTGCTGCATTTTCATTTTCGCTGCCTCGAACCATCAACTGAACTTTAATTTGTACTAAACGATCTCTTTTGTCCCCAGTAACATTAAATAAGAAAGGCTGAGGAATATTTACGTAAGCGGCGAGATTTTCTACTGCAATTGGCGCCGCTTCTTGCGTTCCGCTTTGTTCAGGTGAGCTATCTGACCCCATAAAGAAAAAGGCAGCACCACCGCCACCAGCTAATAGTACGACCACGGCAATAATTATGATTAAGAGCTTACTCTTTCCTTTTGGCGCTTCGCCTGTTTCTACTTCGTCAGCCATAATTGTCTCTAGGTTATTATTTTATTGTTAGTTTAAGCGTAATAACTGATTCCATCACGCTTTGTAGCGACATTCAAATCAAGTTTGACATCTGCATCAAAATTTTCACCATTTTGATCATTATTTGAACCAAAAACTGATGATGCCCCTTCACTTGCAGACGATCCAAACTGCCCCTGTTGTTGACCCGAGCTTTGTTGCTGTACTGATGAGTCTGCAAGTTGTAACCCTTGTTGAGCTAACATTTCACGCAGACGAGGTAATGTTTGCTCAATTATTTCCCTAGCTTGTGGGTTTGATACCGTAAAATGCACATTCGCTAAATCATTATTCATCGTCATACGAATTTGCATTCGACCAAGCTCTGGCGGGTCGAGTCGAATGTCTAAGTTTTTAAGGTTTTTAGACATCATCATCTGTATTTTTTCTTGAACCTGCTCATTCGCTAACTCTTTTGTTAGCTGCAGCGGGGCTTGTTGTGCTGCTTGAATTTCAGCACGAGCTTGTGCTGGAGTCGGCGTTCCAGGCTGACCAGATGCAGACGCTATTTGCTGAGCTAATGTATCTGAAGCTTCATTGCCCGATGACTTGCGCGTTGCCCCTATTGCTCCAGCCCCTAACGCACTCGCTAATGCCGCTTGGCTTGCCGCATTTTTACCGCTCATTCCAGAAGCCTGTGCCGCGATGTTTAAAGCGTTAGCATCAGTGCTCATCGCTTGCTGTGCTGAAAATTGTCCCATTATCGCTTTATCTGCTGCGCTTTTGTCTAGGGCCGCTTTTTCAGTCAACACTTTTTCTGTAATGTCATTCTCAGTTAACATCGCTTGAGCAGCTTGCTGCTGATTCAATGCATTATGAACGGATGTGGCTAATGCACCTTGAGCCCCTTTTGCTGCGATCTGCCCGTCTATTTTCGGCTCCATTGCTGCCACGCTTCCCCACTGAATTTCTTGAGGATTAGCAGCAACGTTGTTGCTAGAGAGTTCGTTATTGTTCGAAAGTTCACTACTGGCAGACGTTTTATTTGATAACGAGTTCGTGTCGACTTTATTTGGTGACACAGCAGAACTGTTAGCCGCAGATTGGTTAGACAGCGGCTGTTTTGCCAAAAGATCAGTAGCCGGAAGCTCGTTCGATAATAAAATCTGCTCTTCAGCCGCGATCTTACTTTTTAATACAGCGACCGCTTCCAGCTCTTGTTCAGATAAAGGAACCGTCTCACTTTTCGCAATCAAGGCGTCGAGTTGTTTTTGATCCGCGAATTTAACGTCTGTGATAAAAGCTCGTTCTTGCTCTGTTAACTGTACATTTTGTGGTGCCAACTCTTCAGCGACACTCTCTTGCCCACCCGAAGCGGGCTCTTTACTGACATCCGATACCGTAAGCGTAGGATCTAGCTCTTTCGATATTTCAGATGTGCCACTCTTCATTAAATCTGAATGGTTAGGAAGTGGATTCTGGGTGCTCGTTTGCGCACTCACCGTTTCAGAAGCACCTTTTGACTGAGGCAATGTTTTGCCGTCTTCTGGTTGAAGCGTTTTATTTGCCTCATCCAGTCGGCCAAGCAATTCGTTTCCTTCATCCATCACCGCCGACACTTTCGATGGTTCCGCGCTCTCACCTGCTTTCAGTACTGGGTTTTGTTCGCTGTTTTTTCCTTGCTGCGCACTCATTACCTGATGTTTTGAGCTATCAGACTGCTCAGCCTGAACCGAGTCACCGCTCGTATTAGATGTCTGTTTTACTCCTGGCTCTTCACCAGTAACTGACTTTTCATTTGAAGTAAGAGGCGCTTCACTATCAGCAGTTATCTCGCCCTCTTCAGAGGAGACCTCTTTGCTCGCGTTGTCACCGCTCGCTTTACTGCTATCGACTTTTTTCTCACCATCAATTTCAGTGTCTGAATCTGAGTCATTAGACGATTTTTCTGACTTCACTTTTGTTTTTTCTACATCCGATACTTTTGCCTCTTCACCTTGGCCAAACGCTTCTTTTAGCGTAGCAAAGAAACCTTTCGACTCTGCCGCCTCACTGGAAGAAGATGCGGAACTGCCGCTGCCCTTTTGCAGAAGGGAAGACTTTGAGCTATCGGAAGTTGATTGAATATTAAGGTTCATGTCAAAGGCTCTCACAAAAAAGTTTTCTGATTGAAATCGTTCTATTTCACACCAAGTGAAGGACCACACGTACTGAGCCAAGAGCAGAAGCAGCTAAAACATTGACAAAATACAATTGCAACTGAAAACTTTGCAAAAAATGAGCCAGTTAACGGAAAGCTTCGCTATTAAATTGATAAGGAGGGAGAACCATTATTAAAATGGTTCATCAAATAGGGTATCGGTGTGGTGACATAAAAGAAAAATATCAGAAATGCGATTTCTTTCGGCTATACAGCAGTGTAGAGAACTCATCCATCTGTTTTTGGTCTCTTTTCTCTTCGAGTTGTCGCTTCTCTGTCTCTTTCTTCTCCATCAACCACTCGTAGGATTTGCATTGCTTTCGCATTTCTAACCAGTACTCTTGGCAATTATCCACTTGGTTTTTGAAGTGAGATTCTGCGTCTCTCTGTTTTGATAAGGTTTCATCAAGCTGAGTTAAGAAGCGATTCAAGTGCCCATACTGACTGGCGGTAAGGCCGTTTTTGCCACGTTCAATCAACTGCTGACAGTAATCCAATCGATACTGTTCTATCTGGGCCACTTGCTTGTAGTAGTCTTCAAGTTCGATATTGGCTTGATTCAGTGCCATTTGAGCTTGGTTTTGCTTCTCTTTCGCCTGCTCAAGCAAAAAATCTAATGCATTATCCATAACTCACTACCCTCCGAGAACATGCTTCAACATGTTGACACACATATCGTAAGGTACGCTCTCTTTCATTTTCTGCTGCAAATACTCATCAAGTTTAGGTTTCAATGTAAAGGCACCATCAATGGCGGGATCGGTCCCTGGTTTATAGGCACCAATCGACACTAAATCTTGGTTTTTACGGCAAATTGAGAGCACTTGTCTCACCGCTTTTGACATCAACATATGCTCATCAGTGGTGATTTGCGGCATCACTCGACTCACAGATCGTTCAACATCAATCGCAGGGTAATGACCTGCATCCGCCATTTCACGAGACAGTACAATGTGTCCATCAAGGATTGCTCGTGAAGCATCTGCAATTGGATCTTGTAGGTCATCACCTTCGGTTAAAACGGTGAAAAAGGCGGTAATAGACCCCTGTTCTTGGCTTCCGTTACCCGCTCGTTCTACTAAGGCTGGTAGTTTTGCAAAAACAGAAGGTGGATAACCTTTCGTTGCCGGAGGTTCTCCAACAGACAGAGCAATTTCACGCTGAGCTTGAGCAAAACGCGTCAATGAATCCATCAACAGTAGAACGTCTAACCCTTGATCACGAAAGTACTCCGCAATCGTCAGGGCGGTTTGGCAACCTTTTAATCGCATCAGTGCCGAGGAGTCAGCAGGGGCAGCAACGACCACTGATCGTTTACGCCCATCTTCTCCAAGAATCTCTTCAATGAACTCTTTAACTTCCCGTCCACGTTCACCAATTAACCCTACCACAACAACCTGCGCGGTCGTGCCTCGCGTCATCATCCCTAGGGTTACGGATTTACCCACACCTGAACCAGCAAAGAGGCCAATACGTTGTCCTTTACCGACAGTAAGAAGCCCATTAATCGCTTTTAAACCAACATCCAAAGGTTCAGAAATTGGTTTACGTGCCAGAGGGTTGATCGGAACTGCGTTTAGTGGAGCTCGATTTTCAGTATAAATAGCACCTAAACCATCAAGTGGGTTCCCAACACCATCGATGACACGGCCTAATAGTTCCATCCCAACAGGCAACCCACTTTCTCGGGTTAAAGGCGTCACTTTTGCACCGGGCAAAATACCGGATATCTGTTCACTTGGCATAAGGAATAAGTTGTCATTAGCAAAACCAACGACTTCTGCCTCCATCACGCCAGACATGGTTTCCACATGACACAAACTGCCGACTGGTGCTCGGCAACCTGTCGCTTCAAGAGTTAACCCAACAACACGTACTAGCTTACCAGAAGCGATTGGACGACTGGTTAGCCCTTCGACTTTATATTGTTCAAGTCTTTCTGCCAGCGCCAACATCACGAGTGTCCTTGATGTCGGTTCGCGCCACAGAAACCTTGGATCACAGTATGAATACGATCTTCCATTCGATAATTAACGCTCGATTCTCCAGCTTCGATCTCCACGTCTCCGCGGTTTAACGCAGGCTCTGACGCTAACGACCAATTACGGCAATCAAGTTCGTTATCACCATAAGCGGCATGCACTATCGCGACATCTTCAGGGTTTAACTTAATGGTGATCGCATGTCCAGATATCGGCAAGGCTTCAACTGACTCTTTAAGGGTATCGAGAATGATCTGTGGATTAGTTTGGACTTCAACGTGGACGACCTCTTTTACCAAGGTCAATACCATATCAACAAGCTGTTTTTCTACCTGAGCATTCATTAATTCAAGTGGCTGAGCAAATTGATTGGCTAATCCCATAAAGATACTCACTTGTTGCTGGATGTACTCTTGTCCAGCAGTGACGCCTTCAAGCTTTCCAGCTTCATTGCCTTCGGAATGGCCCGCTTCGAAACCCTCTTCTTTACCCTTCTCATAACCTTGCTTAAAGCCAGCTTCTTGCCCTTGATGCAATCCATCTTGGTAAGCGCCTTGCTTGATCAATTCAATCTGTTCTTCGGTGAGTTCTAAAGGAGCCTCTGGTTCGGGCTCATCAAAGTCAGGCATCCAACCGGGATCGTAATTAAACGCGGTATCTTTCGCTTGTTTATTTATTTCTGCCCCATAATCGGGCAGACCCCACTTTTTAGGTTGCTCAATGTTTTCATCTTCATCGGGGCGTAAGAAGCCTCTTTTTCTTTCACCTGACATATTGATACCTGTATAAATGGAATTGGGGAATGATGTTTATTGGGTTAACGTACAAACAAAAATAATGAAGCCTCACGAGGAGGCTTCAGGGCGTCTTTATAAGAACTCGTCTGCGCCGCCAGATAGCATAATCTCACCACTATCAGCCAAACGCCTCGCAACAGTAAGGATCTCTTTCTGAGCAGATTCAACATCGGCAACACGAACCGGTGGCATCGCTTCGATATCATCACGCATCATATCAGCGGCACGTTTAGACATGTTCTTGAAGATCTTCTCACGCAAGCCTTCGTCAGCACCTTTAAGTGCACGTTGCAGTACGTCTTGTGGTACGTCACGTAGAAGTTTCTGAACGCCTTGGTCATCCACTTCGATAAGGTTTTCAAATACAAACATGAGGTCTTGAATTTGAGTTGCCATGTCTTCATCTTGATCTCGGATTTGATCCATCAAGATACCTTCAACGCTGTTATCCATGTAGTTCATGATTTCAGCAGCCGCTTTCAGGCCACCAATTTTCGCAGCTTGAGCACCAGCTTGACCAGCGAACTGTTTCTCCATGATCTCATTTAGCTCTGCCAATGCTGAAGGTTGGACTTCTTCAAGGTTGGCAATACGCATCATTAAGTCTAGGCGTACACGTTCAGGGAATTGAGACAGTATTTCAGCAGACTGATCCGACTCCAAGTAAGAGAGTACAATGGTTTGGATCTGCGGGTGCTCATTGATAATGATGCTCGCCACTTGTCTTGGATCCATCCATTTGAGTGAATCCAGACCTTTTGAGCCTGTACCCAGTAGGATTTGATCAACTAAGTTATTCGCTTTATCTTCACCAAGAGCGGCAACCAGTGCATTACGCATGAAGTCTTCGCTACCCATACCGATATTGGTGTATTTCTGGATATCTTCGAGGAATGCGCGGTGCACAGCCCCAACCTTCTCTTGGCTCAAATCATTGGCTTTTGCCATCGCACTACCAACTCGTTGGACTTGCTTTGGCTCAAGATGGCGGATAATGCCCGCAGCATCTTCTTCATTAAGGCTCAATAAAAGAATAGCGGCTTTTTCATCACCACTGATCCCTGAAATATCAACTTCAGTTCCAGCGCCATCAGCGCCTTCTTCTTGATTTACGAGTTCGTTAGGCATCCATCATCCAATTTTTCACAACTTGAGCAGCAAGCTCTGGTTCATTCGCGACAAGAGCACGAACAGCTTTAAGTACATCTTCATCTTTATGTAGGTTTGGTAAGTCGATACCCGATCCAAATTCGAACAGCTCACCGCCTTCAATATCACCACCAATCAGGCTGGTTTCACCATCGCTACCGATAGGTAAACCATCTGGGCCGTACATTGGATCTTCCTCTTCTTCCGCTGGGTTAAGCAATTTCTTCATTGCTGGGCGAACCAGTACAAGAATCACAACGATGATAACCAATGCACTTGCAAACCAACGGATCCAGTCATTAAAGTTCGGGTGTTCCCAAATTGGAACATCCGGAAGAATATCCGCTTCTTGAACGGCAAACTTAACGCTTAAAACATTAATTAAATCACCACGAGCTTCACTGAAACCAACCGTACCAATAAGTATTTGTCTGATGGTGTCAATTTCACCGGCGGTTAATGGTGTATAAGTTACTTCACCTGTTTCAGTATTAATTGAGCTGTGCTCTTTAATTGCAACAGAAACGGTTTGACGATTAACAACACCCGTCTGTTTTCGCTCGTGGCTGATTGTGGTATCAAGTTCAAAATTTCGAGTGGCTTCTTTATGGACTGAGCCTTGGCCTAATATCGATCCATCTTTCATTTGAGCGACATCTTGCGGTATTGAGGCATCAGCAGGTGGCTGATTGCTCAACGCACCAGGGACACCCGCCACCACATTGCCATTGTTATAATCTTCAAGTGTGTACTCACTTCGAGTCGCTGGAGTTCCAGGATCAAAGCGCTTTCGAGTTTGCTCTACCGCACTGAAATCAAGTTCGATATCCACTTGAGAAGTATAGTTACCGAGCCCTAAAATTGGGATAAGTACTGAGTCTATTTTTTCTCTTAGCTCTTGCTCTTGATTACGTTCTAACTCTTGTTCTTTACGACGAGCACTCGATAGTGGGTCTTGTGAACCTGAACTTAATAAGCGCCCGTGCTGATCCGTCACTGTGATACGAGATGTTTTCATACCAGGTACGGCACTCGCCACCATATCAACCACAGAGTCTATTTCTTGCTGACGTAAATTTGCGCCCATACTAAGAGTTAAAACAACCGATGCTGACGCGTCTTGGCTATGTCGAACAAAAACACTCTGTTTAGGTAGTGCCAATAGAACTTTCGCTTTTCTCACTTGCTTCATTTGTTCTATTGCTTTGGCAAGTTGACGCTCACGGCTTAACTTAAGGCGCTCTTTTTCCAAGCGTTGAGATACACCAAAACCCATATCTTGTAACAGGATATCATCGCCTTCGTTTCTGGCTTGATTCACTCCTGCTCGAACCATATTGAGTTTTAATGAACTGTATTCACTGGCAGGAACTTGAATGGTATTTCCATCCAGTTTGTATTCTATTTTTTGTTGATCAAGGTAATCAAGTACTGGGATCATCTCTTCGGTTTCATAAGCACCAAGCGGGCGCATTTCTGGCTCTTTTACCCAGAAGAAAAGCATCACAATCAGTGCGACACAGATTGAGATGGAAAGTACCAGTACCACTTGTCTTAATAGATCGAGATCGCCGACAGCCATATCAAATTTGGACGAGCTACGTTCATCTAAATCTGGGTTTTGTCCGTCTATATGGTGATCAGACTGTGCCATCAATGCACTGTCTCCACCATCTGTCACCGTTAAGTCTGTAGAATTTTTATCGTCAGCCACTATTTACTACCCAAAATTTATACCGGCATATTCATCAATTCTTTGTAAGAGTCCACCAGCTTATTTCTAATCTGAATGGTCGCATCAAAGGCAACACCTGATTTATTTCTAGCGATCATGACATCTGATAATGAAACATCTTCATCACCGCGATCAAAGCGCATTTGTAAGTTACCTGATGTTTTTTGTAATGAATTCACATTGTTGATGGCTTGATTCAGCATGTCACCAAAATCAACTCCAGCTTGTTTTCCAGTCACCGCTGGTCTGCTATTTGTTGCTTCTAGCATCATGGCTTGCATTTCACCTTGTAAACCATCAATTCTCATTCTTACCTCAGAAGCCAAAGTTTTGACTATTCGTTATGCCCTAATATTGACAGAGCAAATTATATGCCATTCCTAATATGGTACAGCAAATTCCATTTGTAGTGATTGTTTACTGATACTAATTTGGAATATCTATCCCAGCATCACGCATCTTAGCGAGTTTATAGCGTAAGGTTCTTGGGCTAATACCCAGCTTATCCGCCATCTCTTTGCGCTTACCATTACACTCAATTAAGGTTTCAAGGATGATGGCGTACTCTTGATCTCGCAATTCACCACCTAACCCTTCACTCGGTATTTTTGCAACCGATGCATCCGCTTCTGCGATAGGTTTAATTTCAGGTGTGGCTATATTACCTTCAGATACAATATTTTGAAGGCTAGTAGCGTCTGCCCAATCAACGCCTTCTAATAAAATATGATCACAGGTAATGTTTGATTGCTCGCTTAAAATCAATGCTCGCTGAACAACATTATCAAGCTCTCTGACATTCCCTGGCCATGGGTACTGAAGTAGTTTATTGATCGCATCAGGTGAAACCGTCGGAACCGCCAAACCTAACTTGGTACAGTGGCGCTCAACAAGGTGTTTAGCCAATGGTTCGATGTCACCTTTACGCTCACAAAGCGCAGGCCACGTAATTGGGAAAACATTCAAGCGGTAGTACAAGTCTTCACGAAAGTTACCTTCTGACACGTATGTCTTCAAATCTCGGTTACTGGTCGCTAGTACTCGAACATCTAACTTAATGCTTTTGCGACTGCCCAAACGTTCCACTTCTCTCTCTTGAAGTACACGTAACAGCTTAGCTTGTAAGTTCATGTCCATTTCACTGATTTCATCAAGTAAAATGGTGCCACCTTGAGCTTGTTCGAATTTTCCAGGGCACGCCTGAATTGCGCCAGTAAATGCCCCTTTTTCATAACCAAACAAGGTTGCTTCTAGCATGTTATCGGGGATCGCGGCACAGTTAATCGCTATAAATGGGCCATCTTTACGATTTGAGGCGTTATGAATATAGCGTGACATGACCTCTTTGCCTGAACCACTAGGCCCCAAAACCATCACGTTCGCATCAGTTTTTGCGACTTTTTCAGCAAGTACTAATAATTTTAAACTTTTTTCATCGGCAACAATCGCATCGCCATTATCATCAGATTTTACAGGCGCATAACGGCTCACCATATTGAGCAATACTTCAGGGGCAAAAGGTTTCGCCATGTAGTCAATCGCGCCTTCTTTCATTGCGGCAACGGCATCTTCAATATTGGCATAAGCCGTCATAAGTAAAACAGGCAGATTTGGCCAATGCTGCTTAATATTGCGCAGCAGTGCTAACCCTCCCATTCCCGCCATTTGGACATCGGAGACCACAATATCAACTTGGTTCGCTTTAAGTTTAACTAAAGCATCTTCTGCACAATCGGCCTCTAGCCATTCATACCCTGCGAGAGCCAAGGTATCAACGAGAGCCTCACGTAGACCTTCGTCATCTTCTACGATTAACACTTTGCTTTGAGCCATTATGATTCTCCAGTGTGATTTTTATCTAGCGGTAAGCACATGGTAAAACATGCGCCATCCCCTTCTTCTGATATTAATTCTAGTCGCCCTTCATGAGCACGACAGACCATTTGTACGACAGCAAGCCCTAAGCCTGTTCCCTGTGAACGAGTCGTAAAAAATGGTTCCATGATTTTACTTTGAATCTCTTTGGGAACACCCGGTCCACTATCTTGCACAGAAATACGTAATTCACCATTAACCGGTCGGAAAAAAACATCAATCTGTGACGCTTTACCAGCAATCTGGATGGCGTTAAGCACCAGGTTACTTAATGCCGACGCAATTGCATTGGAATTGCCAAGCATTTGCGTCTCTTCATGTTCTATCTCTTGGCAATAGTCGATCTGATTATTTTTCAATGCAGTTTCAACCATTGGTTGGTATTCAGCGACCAAATCCTGAATTGTAAATCCGCTCACAACTTTATTATCACCCCCCTTCGCAAAGAGCAGCATATCATTGACTTGTTTTTCTAAATCATGAAGTCGATCCATCAATTTGGATTGAAAGCGGTCTTTGGTTGCCGTAGGTAAATTGGGAGCGGCTAAATTTGAAGCGTATAACATTGCACTTGAAAGTGGGGTTCTGACTTGGTGCGCAAGAGATGCCACCATACGCCCTAATGAGGATAATCGCTGAAGGTCACCAACACGCGCTTGAAGTAACCGGGTTTCGGTCAAATCGGTCACAAGAATCAGTTGGCCTGTCGCAGAAGCGGAAATGGCTAGACGAACTTTTCGTCCATTCTTTAGTGATATTTCATGTCCATCATCTTCACGTGGATCAAAGGCACTTTGAATAATGGAAAACCATTTCTCACCGACTAGAGTCACACCCAGAATACGATGAGCTTCAGGGTTTGCTTCTCGAACCTCCCCTTGAGTATCGAGCAAGATGACCCCAGCAGGCATAACATCAAGCACTTGCTTATAACGTTCAACTTGCTGCTCAACAGAATCTAAATGTGACTGATTCTCTATATTATTCGATGATGACATGTCGTCTTTATTCCTAACAGGCGCGGCTAAAAACTAGAATAGCCTGATATGCAAAAACACACCAGGCTATTATTATTTAATAAACAATAAGTTAACACCAGTCAAAAAATTGACCGCTATCCTCTATGAGCCGAACTCTTTATCGTTGTAAATTATACTTACGCATTTTTTCGACTAAAGTTGTTCTTCGCATACCTAGCATATCTGCCGCTCTTGCCACAACGCCACCTTGAGCCTCTAGGGCTTGGCTGATCATATTGACCTCCAAGTCGGCTAACAGCTCTTTCAAATTCACCCCTTCTGGAGGAAGAGATTGTGGCGCGTTCATATGCTCAGCAAGTTCATCGGGTTGATCAAAGCTAAAATCTTCAGCGAAAATATCGGCAAGGGCATCTCTTTCTTGCTCTTCAACTGTACCATAAAGCTGATTTTCAGGCTGAAATTCAGGAATGTCACTATAGCGATACTTTGTTGGTAAGTGATTAACATCAACAAGGCTATTTGGATATAGGATCACCATTCGCTCGACAAGATTTGCTAATTCACGAACGTTACCAGGCCAACTATGCTCCATCAAAGAGTTAATAGAACGTGGGGTGAAACAAATTGGCAAGCTACCTTCTGCTTCCATGCGAGTCATTAGCTCTTGCAAAAGCAGTGGGATATCCTCTTTTCTGTCCTGTAGCGCTGGCATTTCAATTGGGAAGACATTCAAACGGTAATATAAGTCTTCACGAAATGACTCATCTTCAATCATCGTTTCTAAGTTTCGATGAGTCGCAGCGATCACTCTGACGTTAACTTTAATAGTGGTGTTCCCACCAACACGTTCAAAGCTGCGCTCTTGAAGCACTCGAAGCAGTTTAACTTGCATCGACATTGGCATATCACCAATCTCATCAAGGAACAGAGTGCCACCTTCCGCTAACTCAAAGCGACCTTTACGCGATGTAATCGCCCCTGTGAATGCGCCTTTCTCATGACCAAACAGTTCACTTTCAAGTAAATCTGGCGGAATAGCACCACAGTTAATAGGAACAAATGGGCCTTTTCTTCGAGCAGAATGGTAATGAACATTGCGAGCCACTACCTCTTTGCCTGTTCCTGATTCGCCGAGAATAAGCACATTGGCTTCAGTATTCGAAACTTGCTCAATTAAATGACGTACATGCTGAATACCATGGCTCTGCCCAACTAGGCTTCTAAAGAGTGTGTTTTTTCGTGCTGAAGCTAAGACTTGTACGCCTTTACGACCGAGAAACTCTTTGCAGTGTCTTAAAGCATCACTTAATTGCGGGTAGTTTAAAGGTAGAGCAAGATCTCCTACATAATTAGGAAGATCATCTACTGGATATAGGTGTTCACCCATGATTAACAGCGGGATATGGTTAGATTGCGCAAGTTTATCTATCAGCAGCGGGGAAAAGCCACCGCCTTTGATCGAACCGATAATGCAGCCCGACCAGACACGAGACCAATCAACAGTATTGATCTGATCGGTGCTGATTACTTCGCAGAGTTCTCCAACGAATTCTAATATGTTGCTTAGATTTAAACGACTTTGAGCGTCGTCTTCAATTACAAGCAGTTTTGCTAAGCCTTGCATAAGTAAGAATTATTGCCTTAATTTTTGAAACGTTGCGGTCAAACTTTGAGATACGTCACCTGAAATAGCGCTATTTTTAACAGTTCTATAAGATAACGATAGACACATTACGGAAATCAGCAACAAAAAAGCCATTAGGCTGTCTAATGGCTTCTATTTTATTTGATTAAAAAAATAAGGCAACCAAGCAATTAGGCGATGTGAGCTTGGTTTAAACTTTAGTTATTTATATTCCTACTTCAGCAGCCGTTAAATTGTGATATTCGTTCGGAATTTGATCCCATGCCGATTTAATTTCGCGAATAATCTCAATTACGTCATCAATAGGCTGAGGATCATTTTTGTGATTTGCCGTTGAAATTTGTGTGATCATGAATTCATAAAGCTGATCTAGGTTTTTTGCTATCTCTCCACCATCAGAGATAGAGAGGCAACTACGCAAGCTAATGATGATATCTAATGCTTTACCTAAACGTTCGCCTTTCACAGGAATGTTACCAGCTTGCATCGCTGCTTTACCTTGAATAAGACGCTCGATAGCACCACCCATCAGCATTTGGATCACTTTATGCGGGGACGCAGCGCTTAGCTGGCTATCCACTGATACCTTTTTGTAAGCTTGTAAAGAACCACGCATAGTATTCCTCTTTTATAAAAACTTTTTATATTGCTGAAGTGATTTGCTTCCGTGTCGATACTTTTGAAGTATTTGCCCGACTCGATTGGTTTCTGATTGCATCAATTCAACTAAGTGTTTAGTTCGAGCAATAGCCTCATGCCATTGCTTACTTTGTTTAAATTCCGGGTTTTCACCTAGAAAATGCAGAGTACTCTGCAGTAACTGTTCTCTTTTATCGACCAAGGATACGATTTCTTCAGCATTAATTTCTTTTTCTTCTAATGCTTTCAGTAATTGGTGATCTAGTTCACAAAGAAGTGCCAGTTTTGTTTGCATCATATTAACCTAATGCATTCATCATGCCAGAAAGTTGAGACTGCATATTTCCTGTCGCTTCTTTCATGGCGGTAAATTTTGAGTGGGTTCTCTTCTCTAAACCTTCCATACGTCGATCTAGAGTGACTTGATCATCACTTAAACGGTAGTTCTGTTCAACGATACTTTTTTCACGCGTACGAATCGCGCCGGTTACGCCAGTCATGCTTTGAATCGCATCTTCGACTTTCTTTGCAAAACCATTATTTCCACCAAAAAAATCCTCCAACTTATTGAAGTTATTATTTAATTGGCGATCTAGCATATCGTAGTTAATTTCAAGTGTGCCTTGACGCGTGGTGGTGACACCAAACTCGGTTAAACTTTGAATATCTTTTGGTGCTTTAGAAATACTACTGGAGAAGACACTCTTTAAACGAGAATCGGCACTTCTGACAATACTGTCTCCCGCTAATGGGCCTTTCTGACCTGTCGTTGGATCAACAGAAGAGAGCTGCTTAGACATCTGATAAAACTGGTTATACGCGGCAACGAATTGCTCAATATCATCTCGCACACTGCGTCTATCATACTCGATGCCAATTTCTGCCGGAACCTTACCTTTTTCCGTTTTTCCTTTGAGGGTTAAATCCACACCTTCAATGGCATCTTCAATGATATTATTGTTACTCGATAATTGAGCGATACCATCTAAGACAACAACGGAATCTTGACCAGCTTGAACTTCCGTCATCCCCTTATAGCTATCAAATGACCTTTGTGCTTTTTCTAGATCGACTTGAGCTTTTTCCACTTTTTCAAGATGTGCTCTCTCTTCTGGGGATAACTTTGCTCGTTCAATCTGCTTTGCTTGTTCTGGTGTTAACTCTCCAGTTAAAACGGCATTTTCAATCGCTGCTTTTTCTTCTGCGAGCTTTTTATCAAGCTGGATTTGCGCTTCTTTCGGGGTTACAAAAGAGTCTGTAAGCGTACCTGAAGCGGTATTTGTCCAACCTGGAACATCGGGCGCTTTTTCAATCGCTTTCGCGTCCAGTTCAGCTTCAGGCGTGTAATATGAATCAAGTAACGTCCCGGAAGCAGTCTCAGTCCAACCTGGAATATTATCTTGTGGTAATAACGAAGCGGTTTTTGCGGCGGCTTGCAGAGCATCCGTTGCTGCATCTACAGGTAAGCCTGTCAGAGGATCAATCGTTTGTGTTTGTGGATTATTTGGATCGGTAGTGGCGTTTGAACCCGTTGCTTGATCTTGTGCAGTTTTATCTTGTAAAAGTGGGTCGTTACCGTTGGCTTTATCTGAACCTTCTGAATTAGCCCCTAGGCCATTAATCGCATTAGGATCGTCAGCCACGATCAGCTCTTGAGCCGCGCTTCTCGCTTTCTCTAGATCGGAAACACGCTCTTCAAGAGTTTTGTATTCAAATGTTTTTAACGCATCACCGGGCTCGGCATCTACGTTAATTTTTATCGCGTGGTCTTTACCTGACAAATTAGAAGCCAGTATAAGACGTGGGCCTTCAACGTCGTTGATTAAAGAAGCACGAACGCCAGGGTTTTTACCGGCGCCGTTAATACCTCTAACAACATCAATCAATTTTGAATTAGCACTGATATCAACGTCGAAGTTTTTATCACCAAGCGAAACCTGCAGCTTGCCAGGGCCAAATTTAGTATCTTCCGCAATAACATCGGAAGCCACTTTGTGACTCTGAGCAAGCTGCAACACATCGATGGCATATTTACCAGCTATCGCATCTGTTGTTGCAGTTGCTGAGACAACTTCATCATTCGTGGTATCGACTTTTCGAACTGCAAAAGCCTTCTCCTGACGAAAATTTGTCATCAGATTTTTCATCGTATCTAGCGATTCTCTGAGTCGCCCATAAGCACTAATGCTTGAGTCATTCTTCATCCGCTCATTATCGATACGTTGCTGCTTTGGCACGCGTTCCGCATCGACAATTTTGCTGACCATGGCATTTATATCCATGCCAGAAGACATCCCCATAGGGCCTAAACTCATTAAATCACCTCAAAAACGACTTATACCTTTTCCACTAGTAATCCGCTACTAGAGGTGTGGGCTGCTAAGCGTCGCAGTATCTCTAACATTTCTTCATCTGGTATTTGACGAATGATATCACCCGTTGTTGCTTCATAAATTGTCACAACATCTCGACCAGACTCTTCGTCCACTTTAAAAGAGACCCCTTTGTTGATGGAAGAAATAAATTCATTCATTTTTTCAACCATCTTCACACGCTGTTCTTTGTTTAGCTCTTGTCGTTCTTTTGCAAGTTCGATTGCAGCTCCAACGGTAACATCGTGTTCTTCCACAACCTTCTCTGGTTGTTTGACCTCTTTAGAACGAGAAACATTAGGTGCGCCACTACTGTTTTCAGAAGCAATTTGTATGCCACTTGGCGAACCGTAAGGCTGGATGTTCGATGTGTAGGATGAAATGTCCATAACAATCTCCCTTCCGCCTCATGGGCTAGTAACAGTCATACCTTATCTGCTACCACCTTTAAGCTATATGTTTAACTTAGGTGTATTAGCCCAATAAGCTAAGAGCGGCAGATGGTGTCTGCTTCGCTTGAGCTAAGATTGAAGTACTCGCCTGTTGTAGGATTTGAGACTTAGTCATAGCGGTTGTTTCTTTTGCGTAATCCGTATCTTTAATTCGGCTTTGAGATGCGTTTACGTTTTCGTTGATGTTATCAAGGTTGCTGATTGCATGGTCAAAACGGTTTTGGAATGCACCCAGTGACGCACGTTGGCTATCAACACTTTTTAGAGCGCCATCAATAATAGATACCGCTTCTTGTGAACCCGCAACAGATGTTACATCAATATCTTTAACTGTGACATTTTTCGCAGCACCGATGCCAATTTCGCTCGCTAAGCCGCCAGAGAATTCAACTTCACCATCCACTTTTTGAGTTGAAGCAAAAAGTTGCAGTTTGCCATTTTCACCAACCGATGCTTTTACTTCATCGTTTTGACCATTGATGTAAGTCGCAAGCTGCTCTAAATCGTCGCCTTGTTTAGCGTTGATTTCGACTTCTTTCTCTTCACCTTGCTTATTAGTATAGGTCATTGTTAGATCTGTATCTTCAGATACTCTCCAACTTGCGTCCTTACCTTCTTCAGCTGCGTAGCTTTTGCCACCCATTGCCATAGTATCTGAACGCAAGCTATTCATAGAAAGCATAACAGCTTCGCCAGAATCCGCGCCGATTTGGAATGATTGAGTACCAAAAGTACCATTTAGAAGTTTGTTACCACCAAATGAAGTCGTTTCTGCGATACGGTTTAGCTCGTCATTAAGGGCTGTTACTTCCTCTTGGATAGCAACACGCTCTGATTTAGAGTTTGAACCATTTGATGATTGTAGCGATAGATCACGCATACGTTGTAGGATGTTGGTCGTTTCATCCATTGCACCTTCAGCGGTTTGTGCAATTGAAATACCATCATTAGCATTACGAACCGCCATATCTAAACCACGGCTTTGCGCGTTTAAACGGTTAGAAATTTGTAGACCAGCAGCGTCGTCTTTTGCGCTGTTGATTTTATAACCTGAAGACAAACGCTCCATTGATTTTTGAGTACCTTCAGCTGCACCGTTTAGGTAACGCTGTGCGGTCATTGCAGATACGTTTGTATTTACATTTATAGCCATAGTTGATCTCCTTAAGGCATTGTTTGATGGCCTTGGTGTCTCTCACCACACCTCGGCACATCTCATTTCTCTCAATCCCTTTAACGGCCCCTATATTAGAAGCTTTAGGAAAAAAATTAGTTTTTTTGTGTTTTTTTTCAACTAAAAAGAAAAATGTGATCAACTTCTAAACTATTGGGCGATTTCCTCTTAAAAATATCATCTCGTTTCAAACCAAAAACCAATGACCAAATCGTTCACAAAACGCGCTATACGTATAAATAAACAACACAAAAATCACCCTATGTAGAACATCAAAAAGTGAAAGAAGCGTCTTCAGGCCTAACTTGGGGCGCTATCAGCACCCTATTTTATTATTTCCAATAAAAAACCCAGCCAACGCTGGGTTTTAAACTTTTTAACTATCTCTATTTTAATTCACCTGATTAAAGGTGCTTAAAATAATTAGCCTAGTAGGCTTAACGCTGAGTTAGGCGCTTGTTTCGCTTGAGCAAGAATTGAGCTCGATGCTTGACCAAGAATTTGTGTCTTCGTCATTTGCGTCGTTTCTTTCGCGAAATCGGTATCTTTGATACGGCTCTTCGATGCATTAACATTTTCGTTAATGTTATCTAAGTTATTGATTGCATGTTCGAAACGGTTTTGGAAAGCACCCAGTTCTGCACGGTGGCTATCGACATATTTAAGTGCCGCATCAATCACTGCTACAGATTCTTGTGAACCGCCAACTGTTCTTACATCGATAGAATCAACCGTCTCTTTACGACCCGCTTGCATGTCTAGCTCACCCGCCAGACCACCAGAGAATTCAACGTCGCCCGATACTTTGTTGCTACCTGCAAACATTTGAAGTGCGCCATCTTCTGTCACTGATGCTTTTACTAAGTCTGTTTGACCGTTGATGTAAGTCGCAAGCTCTTCGATATCGTCACCCGCTTTCGCGTTGATGTTGATCTCTTGCTCTTGACCAGCGGTATCAGTCAGCTTAATCGTAAGGTCGTTAGCGTCTGATTTAACCGCCCAATCTTTATCTTTTGCTTCGCCAGCTTGGTAACCAGTACCGCCCATTTTTACGTTGTCTGAACGCATATCGCGCAGAGTCAACATAACAGCTTCGCCGTTATCTGCACCAATTTGGAATGATTTCGTTCCGTGAGTGCCGTTCAGTAGTTTGTTACCACCAAATGATGTGGTTTCTGCGATACGGTTTAGTTCATCGTTAAGCGCTGTTACTTCTTCTTGAATCGCAACGCGCTCAGCTTTTGAGTTTGAGCCATTTGAAGATTGTAGTGACAAGTCACGCATACGTTGAAGGATATTAGTGGTTTCATTCATTGCACCTTCTGCTGTTTGTGCAATTGAAATACCATCATTCGCGTTGCGAACAGCAACATCAAGACCACGGCTTTGTACGTTTAAACGGTTCGAAATTTGTAGACCCGCTGCGTCGTCTTTCGCACTGTTAATTTTGAAGCCTGATGATAGGCGTTCCATTGAGGTTTGCTGAGCACT
>NZ_SYUT01000019.1:189839-251410 GCF_005146325.1 Vibrio genomosp. F6
GTGACGCTGTGCTGTCATCGCTGATACGTTAGTATTTACATTCACTGCCATGGTGATTTCTCCAATTGATTTTTCGTTGTAGCGGTTTTCGACGTCTCGAAAAACCAAGTAGTTCTCTCAAAGTTACTTTTAATAACGGCGCTAATTCAAAATGCTTTAGAAGAAAATTAATAAAAATTATCAATAAATTTTATTTACATTTAAAATCAACAGCTTAATAAAATTAAAATCTAAGAAAAATCGGTAGCAAAGGAAATACATAGCAGTGAAGGACGGTGATTTTTTGATATTTCGGAGAGGATGACAAAGATAGTAGTCGTCAGATTATGAGTTTTTGGGGGTGGTTTCACTCATTTGCAGGCAGCGTTGCTGAATAAAATATTTACTCAATTACAGGTTTTATCAAGTAGCAGGTTTTTATTAAGTAACAGACTTTATTAAGTAGCAGGTTTTTATTAAGTAGCAGATAGAGAAAAGCCCCTTTTCCTTTGAGAGAACCGGGGCCGGTTGGTAACCAGAGCCTATGTGGAGATCAAGAGAAATGAACACATTACTGGCTGACCGAGTGTATGTTTACTGTAAAAATGGAGAACAAAGTGAGAGAGTTCTTCATCCAATAGTAAGCATACTTTGCCAAGTTATCCCTATTAGCGCGCTCACGTCTGAACATTGCTGATAAGGATTCCTTATAGCTACTGCAATAGTGACATTGCAGAGTTTGGCAACTGTTTTGCTTGAGCAAGGATTGATGTCCCTGCCTGTTGCAGAATTTGTGCTTTCGTCATTTGCGTTGTTTCTTTCGCAAAATCGGTATCTTTAATACGGCTGTTAGAAGCATCTACGTTCTCTTGAACGTTCGCTAAGTTACTAATACTATGGCTTAAACGGTTCTGTTTCGCACCGAGGTCTGCACGTTGTGAGTCAACATACTTAAGTGCTGCATCAACAATACTCACAGCATTTTGTGAGCCGGCCACTGTACGCATATCGATATCTTGCACCGTTGTATGTACACCTTCAGAACTTAAGCCTAAGTCCGATGCTAAGCTACCAGAGATCGACATATCGCCTTGTAAATTCGGTTCTGCGACGAATATCTGCAGTTTACCTTCATCACTAACTGAAGCATTGACCATTGCCGTTTGACCGTTAATCGAAGTCGCAAGTTCTTCAATATCATCACCCGCTTTTGCGTCAATGTTAATTGAAATCTCTTCGCCTTCTTTGGTAATAAACTCAAATTTCATATCTTTTTTATCGGGAGCCACACCCCAATCTTTGTCTTTACCGTTTTCAGCAAAGAAAGTGCTACCACCCATTCGGCTATCATCTGCACGGATACTGGTCAGTGCCATGATCATTGCTTCACCCGCATTCGAACCGATTTGGAAAGAAGCGTCACCGAACGAACCATTCAGCAGACGTCTACCACCAAAAGAGGTTGTCTCTGCTATACGGTTCAACTCATCTTGAAGATCTTGAGATTCTTCGTTAATCGCCTGACGTTCAGCGTCTGAGTTAGTACCATTCGCAGATTGTAGGGCTAGGTCACGCATACGTTGAAGTACATTGGTCGATTCGTTCATCGCCCCTTCAGCGGTTTGAGCGATAGATATACCATCGTTCGCATTACGCATTGCTACATCTAAACCACGAGATTGCGCAGTTAGACGATTCGAAATCTGTAGACCAGCCGCATCATCTTTTGCGCTGTTAATCTTATGGCCTGAAGATAGGCGTTCCATTGAAACGCTTAGCTCATCATTCGCCTTATTGAGGTAACGTTGTGCCGTCATCGCCGGTACGTTTGTGCTTACTGTTACAGCCATTAGTTGCTCTCCTTTTGAGTTCGCAAGCTTGATGCGAAGCGGCCAGCTTTACTCTCATTTGGAAAAGCACTGACCGTAAAAATTCTCGCTAAATCTATTGATACATCAATAGGTTTAAAATTGTGTAATTCGTACTGATTTAATATATGCGATTTGTGTGCCAAGTTTTCATTTATTTATTTAAAAATAAAACAAAGCCTTAAAAACAACCACTTACAAAAGAAACCGGCTAAGTGAATGTTCTTTTCTTTCGCTTGAACTCCATTCACCTTTCTCGTTCTATTGCCGCCTTTATAGCCAGCTCATTTACCGTTAATCATCTTGCGGCAAACTCATTCCTTCAATGTTCAATCTCATTTTTTTGCACTTAAGGCATAGCTCATAAGGCACCATCAAAAATAAGATCAACTCACTTCTAGCCACAGATCGGCAAGACGCATCATCTCTGGTTATCGATAACTTAAATGTAATTAAACAACGTAAGATCTTTTGTTTTTCCGAAAGCTTGCTGAGATGCCTGCAAAGCTCTTGAATTTTCGTTAAATTCAATGACTGCTTTAGAGTAATCAAGATCTTCAAACTTACTTTTGGATTTTGCTAACGTTAAATTAAAGTCTTCATGCTGCTGCTCTTGAATATCAAGTGTATTCAAACGAGCACCAGCATCCGTTCTTGCTTTATTTAAATGAATAAATGCGGCATGGAACTCTTCTGTCACTTGGTGCAGCTTTGCGGTAGCCGAAGTATCGGAAACTGAAGATTTGGACAACTCCATCGCATCTTTAAAGCTATCAAAAACACTGAACGTTGATCTT
The DNA here is from genome assembly GCF_005146325.1 of Vibrio genomosp. F6. Taxonomy (NCBI): domain Bacteria; kingdom Pseudomonadati; phylum Pseudomonadota; class Gammaproteobacteria; order Vibrionales; family Vibrionaceae; genus Vibrio; species Vibrio genomosp. F6. Next base: position 192,484 of record NZ_SYUT01000019.1, read on the forward strand.
GGCTCCAATGAAATGGCATCACCTTTGGTGATCTGGCCTCGAACACGTATATTGACGCCTTCATAATCAATGCCTTTGCCCGGGTCAAATTCGTCAGCTTTTACGACACTGCCGTCTTTCTCAAGCTGATAGCCAAATTTTCCGGTGTTCATATCGACAAATGTGACCTTATAGACCGAGGTATCCCCAAAGTTGCTGTTGACTGCTTTATCTAACAGTAAGTGCGAACCATCTTGTAGCTCGTATTGTGGTTCAAAATCACCAAATGGATTTTCAATTTCCATGAATAACTTGCTACCTGGATCATTCATGGCCATTTCTAGACTGTTAGAGATACGCATTTTTCTTTGATAATCGTCACCGGAGTACGTTACCGTTCCATCATTATCTCGGAAAAACGGTTGATTCTTAGGCTTTGTCCCCGCCAGTGTATAGTTACCAGATTCATCTTGTGTATTGGCTAGGTTCAAAAAATTTGAAGCTAATTCTTCGATTTCGCGTGCCTTTGCTTGCCGATCTTCAGGGGATAACGCACCGTTAATCATCTCCATAACGGTTCGTTTCGCTTCATCTGTAAACTCTTCAGTATTCGCAATCACCACTTCATGATGTTCTAAACGGTTACGAACCAAAACAATGGCATCTAAGTACTGCTTGAGTTGCTCTGACTGCTGGTTAATATTTTGTAAATAGTGCGTCGCAAGTGGGTCATCACTTGGCGAAAGTAATTTTTTTCCTGACGCTAGCTGAGCTTGGTTATGAAAAACCTTATTCTCTTGACGACGAAAATCATTTTGAACGGATTGGTAATTATGAAAGCTAGAAATTCGATTCAACATTCACGATCCCCCTATCTCAAGGCCAAAATGGTATTGAAAGTGTCATTTGCCGCTTGCATGATTCTTGACGACGCCATATAAGCTTGTTGAAACTTCATCATATTGGCAGCTTCTTCATCGAGGTTAACCCCAGATATTGAAGCAAGACGTTCCGACGCGGACTCTTTTTCTAACGTCGCGATCTCATTTAGCCGTGTAGCGGTGGACATTTTCAGCCCCACATCGGTGTTCAAGTTATGGTAAACATCTAAAACCGTCGCTTCATTGCCATTTAACTTTTTGTCCGTTTGAATGTTCTGCATTTTACGTAGGTTGCCGTTATCCCCTTCTGAAGGGACAAGGTTTGCCGTAAATTTATCATCGGCAATCGCGCCGCCTGATAATTCAAATGTAGTACCCATAACAGTAATAGGTGTATTTGGTGGATAAGGTTGCGGATCTAAAAGAACTTTACCTTTCGTATCAATCACCGCAAATTGATCGCCCTTCGGTGAAACGATAACTTCAAACTCTCGAAGATCACCAGCGGCTAAAATATTGAACGTAGCCGTCCCTTGTGCAAAGGTGGTCGACGCTTCATAGCTTTGTGCTGCAATCGCGTTTGGATCGTTCGTTTCCAGTTGCATTTGAGCAGCACCAGATCGCGTTGGGCGCAGCAAAATTCGTTCACCCTCTTCAGGTGCATTACGAACCTCAACTCTCATGCCATCTAAATAAAATGAGCCAGAGTCATCAACCTGAACAGTGACACTTTCACCGGTTGGTTTTGTCACTACATAATTACTGCCATCGTAGCGTAATCCGTATTCTCCGCCTTTTAGTTCACTGGTATTGGCAATAAACACCGCAATATCGGCTTCTGAATCACCTTTAGTCACAACACGCGAACTCGCGACGATTTCCGAGTTAATGTCGGTGTAGATCAAACCACCTACATTCCCGTTCATATCTAAGCCTTGTGCTTGCAATCCATTCACTTCATAAGATAAAGCAGTGGCCAGTCGACCAAGTTCATCCATGATATTTGGAATTTGGTTATCACGCATATCCAGCATCGAACCAAGTTTTCCATCAATCGATCGGCTATCAATTACTTTGACCGCTTTGCCTTCTACCACAGCTAAACGTCGTTGGTGCACATCTGGGTAGCCACCAACCATCTTTAATTGACTGGATTCCGAGCCTGATACTAATGTATGTCCGCCGCCAATATGAACGTTATAGCCTTCGGCATTAGCTCGTGGTGTCACGCTCACTTTGGTATATTCGGATAACTCTTTAATGAGCGTTTCATGCTGATCTCGTAGATCGTTATGCGGTCCTGGAGTGCGCATCATCAAACGTTGGACATCTCGAATTTCAACCGCGAGTTGATTAATTCTTTCGATACCCATGTCTAGTTTTTTATTTACGGCTTCAGATTGCTGGCGAACGGTTTCATGGAAATTATTCAAGTTTTGGCTGATTAGATCGGCTTTCTCAAGTACTACTTTCCTTGCACCAACATTATTAGGGCTATCTGCAAGCGTTTTGATAGAATCAAACCAGTCATTTAATGTTTCTGGAATTTTTTTAGACGCGACAGAAGAGAGCATGCTAGAGAGCATATCTAAATTAGACTCTACATCTTCAGCTTTCGCGGCATTGGTTGTTGCGATATTGAGTTCTTTAACGGCAAATTGATCCCAAGAGCGGCGAACATTTTCCACATGCACACCCATTCCATAGGTTTCCCCACCGTACTGGCGCGGTGCATTTACAGCTTGAACTACAGACTGACGACTGTAACCCTCTGTATTTACGTTAGAAATGTTATGACCAGTGGTATTCAACTGTCTCTGAGCGGTAAGTACGCTCTGAGTACCTACATTCAGAAGATCCGATGCCATAAAGCCCCCAAAAAACTCAAACAAAAATCAGCAATTGCCGATGCTTAAGGGATATAAAGCAAGATATGTACCAGATATTTAGGAGGGAGTTTTGAAGGGAATAATAAAAAAGGCTTATGTCATCATAAGCCTTTATTCTGATTGATTTATCTTAATTCATTTGGTCGATTTTCGCTTTAACACGCAACACTTTATCTGCATATTGAGGGTCTGTTGCATACCCAGCCTGATGAATGCCTCTGATGAATACTTCAGAGTTATCACCATTTTCACCTTGACCGTTTAAGCTGGAAAGTTCATCACCATTTCCAACTTGAAGTGCCGTTTTGTATCTCGGGTTATCATTCAAGAAGCGAACGTAATCATTAAAGCTCTCTTGATATGAAGAGTAAGAACGGAATGAAGCACTCTCTTTAACTGGCGTATTATCATGAAACTCCAGTGTTTGAGTGGCAATTTTGTCACCTTTCCAGCTTCTATCGGCTTTAATGTTGAATAGGTTGTTACTGTTATCCACCGAATTTTGAACGACTTTTTGCCCCCAGCCCGTTTCAAGAGCCGCCTGAGCAAGTAATAATGAAGGCTCGACACCAAGAGTTTTTGCCGCTTTTTCAGCGTATGGACGCATAGATTGCACAAAGGATTGTGGAGATTCAAATGACGTCGGTTCTGCAGGACTGGTTTGTTGCTTTTTAAGGACTCTATCCGCGATCAAGCGTGCTTTTTCTTCATTAACTGGCAAACGTAAAGAAGTATCAAAAGCTTCATTACGCATACGAACTTCGGTTTTATCCACTTCAGAACTCTGACCTTGGCTGAGCTGCGCAACAATCATATCAGCAAGACCAAGCGATCCAGATGAGCTCAATTCTGTCGACATTTGATCATCTAACATCTGACGATAAAAGTCCTCATTCTGGCTATTCATCATGTCAGACTTAAAACTTGAGTTAGCATCACGCATTGATTTAAACAGCATCGACGTGAAAATAGATTCAAACTGTTTTGCGGCGGCGGTTAATGCGGCTTTCTCATCGCCCTCTTCTCCATTTACAGCTTGTTGACGTAAACGGTCTAGGCTTGAAATATCATGCACAAAGCCAACATCGGTAGGATTCTTGATCATAGGAAAACCTCTGTTGGTTAGATAATGATTAACTGACCTTCAATCGCGCCAGCTTGTTTCAGCGCCTGAAGGATAGCCATTAAATCGGAAGGAGCTGCACCCACTTCGTTTACCGCTCGAACAAGATCATCAAGAGTTAAGCCAGGTTCAAATTTAAACATTTTCCCTTGTTCTTCTGTGACTTCGATATCGGAATCAGGCACAACAACCGTTTGTCCACCAGAAAACCCGTTTGGCTGGCTCACGTTCAGGTTCTCTTTAATCGCAACGGTCATTCCACCATGAGTTACCGCTGCGGCTTTAAGGCGGACATGCTTACCGACCACAATTGTACCCGTTCGAGAGTTTACAATGATTTTTGCTGCGCCATCTGCAGGGTTGAATTCGATATTTTCAACAGCAGAAAGGAAGGCAACGCGCTGGCTAATCTCACGAGGAGCACGAACTCGAACCGAAGTTGAATCCACAGCCGATGCCATTTGCGGACCTAAGAAGTTATTGACTGCGTCAGCCATGCGTTGTGCCGTTGTGAAATCGGACTCAAGAAGATTAAAGGTAATGTAATCGCCACGACCAAAAGGCGATGGAATTTCTCGTTCAACGGTAGCACCGCCAGAGATAAGGCCGACTGTTGGGTTGTTTCCGACAATTTTTGAACCATCAGCGCCAGTAGCACTAAAACCACTGACCACTAAATTGCCTTGTGCAACGGCATAAACCTGCCCATCAAGACCTTTGAGGAATGTTTGCAGTAATGTACCGCCACGCAGGCTTTTTGCCGATCCAATGGAAGAGACGGTGATATCGACTTGTTGACCCTGTTTCGAAAAGGCTGGCATTTCAGCCGTCACCATTACCGCTGCAATGTTTTTTGTTTTAGGTTTAGTACCTGGCGGTAGTTGAATCCCAAAATTTTGCAACATGGCGTTAAAGCTTTGATCGGTAAAGGGAGTTGACTCACCCGTGCCCGGTAAACCTGAAACTAAACCGTAACCCACCAACTGGTTACTACGGACACCAGCAATTTTTGAAACGTCTTTGATTCGTGCCGCTTGAGCACTTGTGACACAAAATATCATGCCGAGTAGTAATAGGGTGAGTTTCTTCATCTTCAAATACCTTAATATCTAGCTGACAAAACTACGCCAATACTTCGACTGTAATTTTGTGATTACAAAGCTACATTGAAGAATCGTGCCAAGAATCCCGGCTCTTGCATATCTTGTTGGGTTCCGGTGCCTGAATATTGGATTCGAGCATTAGAAATTCGGTTCGATGCGATGGTGTTATCGAAGGCGACATCATCCGGTCGGATCGTGCCGCTCAAGCGAATGTACTCGTCACCAGTATTCAATGTGAGCCATTTTTCACCGCGGATCACCAAGTTACCATTGGCCAATACTTCAATAACTTCCACAGTAATTGAGCCACTCAAGCTATTGCTTTGGTTTGCGGCTGCACTGCCTTTGTAGGAGTTATCATTCGAGAGTTCGTAAGAGAAATTATAATCTTGGATTTTTAATTCATTCCCCCCAACAAAGATCGGATCCATTGATGAGTCATTCGCTTTTGATAAATCAGCATCAGAACTTTTTGCCGCTTTGGTGCTTTCATCTAGAGTAACGGTAATGATATCTCCTAAACCATGAGGCTTCGAATCATCATATAAGTTACTCACTTGATCGGCATTAAACAGCGAACCTGTTGCCGCCGCGTAGTGCTCTGCTTTTTGTTTCGGGTGAATTGGAGCCCAAGCCGGATCGCCAGCGACAGGGTCGGTTCTTCCACGCAGCGTATCAACAATCCCAGAGCTCTCGTCTTCTGACTTATCGCCTTCTACTGCATCGACTACTGTTGTTCCTTGTTGTACTTCAGTTGTTTCTACAGGTTCCAACATAGTACAGCCACTTAAAGAGGCAATAAAAGCTAAGCATAGTAGACGTTTCATAGCGATATTCTCTGGTTAGTTAATCTTTAATGTCTTTATCGGATACGAGTCATTACAACTGCTGGTTCACGAAGCTCATCATTTTATCGACTGACGAGATAACTTTAGAGTTCATTTCATAAACTCGTTGCGCTTCAATCATGTTAACCAACTCTTCCGTTACATTAACGTTTGATGTTTCAAGCATTGATTGACGAACTGAACCTAAACCGTCTAGCCCCGGAACGCCTTCTTGTGGATCACCACTCGCACCAGTCGGTAAGTAAAGGTTTTGTCCTAAAGGTTCTAAACCACCAGGGTTAACGAAATCTACTGTGGTAATTTGACCAACCACTTGGTTATCCTGCTGGCCACGAACTCGCACGGACACTTCACCATCGTTACCAACAGTAATTGAGATCGCATCTTCAGGAATGGTGATTTCTGGTTCAAGAGAGTAGCCAGAACCTGAAGTCACAATGATCCCTTCAGAGTTCAACGTGAATTGACCATTTCGGCTATAACCGATGTTGCCATCAGGCATGTTGATTTGGAAAAAGCCATCACCTTCAATCATCATATCTAAACTGTTGGTGGTCGTTTGGGCATTACCGTGAGTGTGCACTTTTTGTGTCGCGACGACTTTCGCACCAGCACCAAGCATTAAACCGCTAGGAAGCTCGGTATTTTGTGATGACTGACCACCAGGTTGGTTAATGTTTTGATAGAACAAATCTTCAAATACTGGGCGGCTCTTTTTAAAGCCAATGGTCGAGGCATTCGCCAAGTTATTTGAAATGGTTGAGATATTCGTTTGTTGAGCATCTAAACCTGTTTTACTTACCCATAATGCTGGATGCATGACAATCCCCTTAAATCTATTAGCTCATACGAAGCAGTGAATCGGACGACTTGTCCATCTCTTCTGCTGTGCTCATCATTTTGACTTGCATTTCAAATTGACGTTGAAGGTCAATTAGACTGGTCATTTCGCCTACTGCGTTTACATTACTACCTTCAATCGCACCGGTTAGAATGTGAACACCAGCATCAGCTTCGTACGCCAGATTTGGATCTTTCAAACGGAATAAACCATTTGAATCTTTAAACAATGTTTGTGGGTTTGAACGAGTCAATTTAATGCGATCGATTTGTTCCATCTCAGTAGCTGGAGCGCCTTGTGGAAGAACGGAAACAGTGCCATCGCGTCCAATTTCAATTTTACTCAATGGAATCGGAAGAGATATCGGAGCGCCTGTATCACCTAAAACAAGGTGACCATTACCATTAAGTAACAGACCGTTTTGATCAATTTTTAAGTTACCGTTACGAGTTAAGCCCTCTTTTCCCGTCTTATCTATAACGGAAATCCAGCCTTCACCTTCAATAGTTACATCAAGGTCTCGGCCAGTCGTGATCACGCTTCCTTGGGAGAAATTATGTCCAGGGCGTTCTGTCATGCTAAATACACGAGTCGGCAAACCTTCACCATACGCTTGCATTGAACGAGCTTGAGCTAAATCCGCTCGAAAACCCGGGGTACTTACGTTAGCTAAGTTGTTTGCTCTAAGCTGCAATGCTTGCATGTTTTGCTTAGCGCCACTCATGGCAAGAAACAGTGCGCGATCCATAATTTGCTCCAAAAAATCATCGTCTGACTATTGAAAAGCAATTTATATGCCAATATAAAAACATCTTTTAATTCAGTTAATTAAAGGAGCGCGTTGTTTGAAAGGAAAATATTGAAGGGAGTATTGCCGTAAAGAGGCAAAGAATATCAAACTGAGTTTGCCACCCAGTTTGATATTGTACCAATGATTGTTAACACTAGAATTAACGGATTTGTAGGATATTTTGCTGCAGTTGGTTATGCACTTCAAGCGAACGAGAGTTTGCTTGGAAGTTACGCTGAGCTGAAATCAGGTCAACAAGCTCTTGAGTCATATCGATATTGGATTGCTCCAATGTGCCGCTACTCACGCTACCGTACGAACCTTTGTTTGATTCACCCCAGATTTTAGCACCTGAGAGTTGAGTTGAATCCCACTGGGTTCCACCTTTCTTATCAAGACCTTGCTCATTTGGCACTCGCACTAAACCAACACGGCCTAATGTGACAGATTCACCATTTGAGTAAGTCCCTAAAATGCTACCACGTTCATCAAAGTCAATTTTGCTCAAGAAGCCCGTTGTTGCACCATCTTCATCAAACTTGGTGACTTCAAATGGAGCGGCAAATTGAGTCGCTTGATCTAAACCGAAACTAAGAGTTTGAGTAACATCAGCACCATTCAAATTAATAGGGTTTGCACCAGCTCCGAGCGCTTCAGACACCATAGGAAGTCCACTATTTAATGAGGCTAAAGTACCATCATTATTGAACTTCATTGTGTGGCCAATATGCCCCGTAGCATTAGTAGCATCACCGCCAGTAATGTTGACTGGTTTCTCGCCTAGGTCGTCCGTTACTGTGTAGTAAGAGTTCCAAGTATTTGGCTGAGTTTGATCTTTAAGGTAATACGTCGTCATCTTGTACGATTGACCCATAGAGTCGTAAATCGTTGAAGATGTAGAACGGTTGTAAGAATCAGGGTCATTGAAATCAAATGCTGCCGGATCTTTCAAATCGCCATTTGCAGGTAAGTTAACACCTACATCAATATTCTCTGTTTGCTTTGGCTTACCAAATTCTGCAGGAATGTTTAATGGTTTCGGCTCGTAAGACGTCACTTCATCAGTATCAGGGTTTACGGTATAGCCTAAAAGATACTCTTCATTAGAGGTAACCATGTAGTTATCTTTATTTAGGTGGAAAGCGCCATTACGAGTAAGCTCATTCGTCGTTGGTTCTAGTCGCTCTTTTGCTACTGCAAAGAAACCTGTACCGCTGATTCGTAAGTCCATTGGGTTATTCGTATAAATACTTGAACCTTCATGGAATTGTTGAGCTACTTTGTTCGCTTGAGCACCACCGCCCGTGACTGTTTTAGAATTCGTAAACAGTGAATTTGAATAAACATCGCCGAACTCCGCACGAGACTCTTTAAAGCCGAATGAGTTTGCGTTGGCAATGTTGTTACTGGTTGTGTTCAGATCTAACTGAGCTGCGGATAAACCGCTTAACGAAATATATGACATTCCAAAAATCTCCTAATCTAGCTAGCGTTATAACTCTATAAAGCGTTACGCTTTGCCAACTTCTAGTACTTCAGCAAGTCGAACTGGCGAAGGAAATCCAGCCAGATTGAGCAGTACGTTACCATCACCTTTACCAAGAAGAACACTGTTCACGTTCGCATACGTTGATACGCCGAATTCAGCACTCTCCCCATCCAACAAACCTGCCGCTTTCACGTTATATTTGCCAGCTGGCAATGGATTACCGTTTTCATCTTTTCCGTCCCATTCAACACGAGTATCGCCAGCAGTCTTAGCTCCAACGTCTAACGTACGAATTAATTGGCCCATCTCGTTCTCAACGCGTACAAATAAATTGTCCACTGCTTGAGGGAGTTTAACCATCGCCGCCATTCCGCCTTCTGCCTGCTTAATACCCGCAGCACCTGGAACCAGTACATCACGCCCGACTAATGAAGACGCTTGTAGTGCTTGGTTTGATGTCATTGATGAATTCAAGCTTTCAAACTGTGTATTCATTTTGCCAATACCATCAACCGTCGCAAATGAAGCCATTTGCGCAATCATTTGGTCATTGCTAACCGGCTTAAAAGGATCTTGTTGAGCAAGTTGCTTGGTGAGCAGAGATAGAAAATCTTCTTGTTTAAGATCTTGTTTCCCCGTTGTCTCATCTGGCTTCTTGGTATTCTCTTGAAGGCTTTTTAGCTGATCAACATAGGACAAGCCGCTTTGTTGACCAATATTATTTATTCCGGCCATACGCTACCCCCTGAACCTTATTGACCCATCTGCAGCGTACGCAGCAGCATCTGTTTACTTGAATCCGCTACTTGTACGTTCGTTTGGTACGCACGAGAAGCTGATATCATGTTTGCCATTTCTTCCATCACGTTAACGTTCGGTTTGTAAATAAAACCTTCGTCATTCGCTAATGGGTGATCCGGGTTATATTCTGCATTGAGTGGTTTATCACTTTCTACAATACCTAATACTTTCACTGGCACGTTATGGTCACGGTTATAACGCGCTTTACTTAATTCCGCACCAAACACCGCGTGACGAGCTTTGTAAGTGTCTTTAACAGAACTACTTACGCTGTCCGCGTTCGCTAAGTTACTAGAGGTTGTATTAAGACGAACTGATTCCGCACTCATGGCTGAACCTGTTACATTGAATACATTAAATAAGCTCATCTAATTATTCCCCTTTAAGTGCTTTAGTTAAGTTCTTGAATTTACTTCCTAAGAAGTCAAGAGAGGCTTGGTGTCTAATTTGATTTTGCATAAACAAGTTACGCTCTAAATCAACATCGACAGTGTTGCCATCTCCAGTATCAGGCTGAGTAGGAACTCGATACAGTTTTTCCCCAGTCACTGTTGTAGAGGCAGAAATATGCCGACCGTCAGTTTCGCTAAGACCAATGCTTGCCCCTGAACTTGCCGCTTGCAATGCTTTCTGAAAGTCCATTCCTTTTGCTTTAAAGCCAGGTGTGTTTGCTTGCGCGATATTGGTTGATATAACCTCAGCGTTGCGCTCACGTACACCAACCGTGTATTGGTGGATACCTAATGCTTTGTCAAAAGAAATAGCCATGTTTACCTCAACTTAAAGAACTGACCGTATAGTTAAATAAAAGCAATTAACGTACCAACTTTTAAATCAATACTACTAATCTACATTTCATCTTCACTACTGATAAATATCTAGCAATAAATGAGCCATCTTGACTTTAATTAAGATGTGAGCCCACTTTAGTAATCATCATTGAAAAAAGGCATTGCTTGAGTATAGAAGGGATGAATTTGTCCAGACGAAAAAAAAGCCTAGCAACAGTGCTAGGCCTCTTATTGTGTACGCCAGAGTCGACTACTTCAGTTTATAAATAATGCCAGGGTTGCATCGAACCATTTCAAACTTATCTGTTAAACCAGTCAAAGACTCTGAAGCACCTAAAAGCAGGTAACCACCAGGATTAAGGCTATTTGCCATCTGGTTAAGTACTTGCGACTTCATCTCTGGTGAGAAGTAAATAAGAACATTACGGCAGAAGATAATGTCAAATTTACCAATTAATGCATAACTGTCCATCAAGTTTTGAGGACGAAAGTTAACCAGACGCTTCACATTGTCTTTGATTTTCATTCGACCATCACCAGCGTCCTCAAAAAAGGTACGGCGACGTTCTGGAGATAAACCACGACCTAAAGCTAGATTGTCATAAACACCCGCACGACACATATCAAGCATGCTTGCAGAGATGTCAGTGGCAGTAATCGACACATTAGGTATCATTCCCGGCTTGCGAGCTTGAGTCTCTAAGATCGTCATCCCCATCGAGTAAGGTTCTTGACCAGAAGAGCTCGCCGCAGACCAAATTTTAATTGGGCGTTTATTTGCTGCCATTTCCGGTAATAACTTGTCAGCTAAAACAGCAAACGGATAAGTATCACGAAACCAAAGTGTTTCATTTGTCGTCATCGCATCAACAGCGGCAACTCGCAATTCACGATTTCTTCCGCTAACAACATCCCTTAGAAGAGTAGAAAGAGAGTCGAGTTTAAACTTAGTCACCAATGGACTTAAACGGCTTCTAACTAGGTATTGCTTACTATCACCAAGCACAATACCGCACTGGGATTCTAAAAAACGACTAAAATCACGATATTCTTGATCACTTATTGTTATTGCAGTCATTAATGTCTCTTTTAATTAGTTAATGCAGTTTTCACTGCTGTACCAAGCTCATCTGGGTTAAATTTCGCTATAAATGAGTTTGCACCCACCCTTTCAACCATTGCTTGGTTAAATACGCCACTAAGTGAAGAGTGAAGTATGACGTATAAATCTTTTAAATGCGGATTTCGTCTAATCTCTGCCGTTAGCGTGTAGCCGTCCATTTCTGGCATTTCTATATCCGAGATAACTAACGATATTTGCTCGTATATACTACCTTCTTCAGCCATTTCAATCAGCTTTTCATAAGCTTCTTTACCATCTTTAACCGCTATAACTTCAAACCCTATCCCTTCAATCGCTCTTTGTACTTGTTTACGAGCAACGGTTGAGTCATCGGCAATTAGGATTCGACGAACTTTTTCTTGTTCAACTTGAGCAATCTCTTCAACAAGGTCGGTATCCATCGTTTCATCTGCAGGCGAAATCTCCATTAAGATTTTTTCTACATCTAAAATTTCAACCAACTCATTATCAATATTTGTCACAGCTGTTAGGTAATTGGCTTTGCCTGCACCTTCTGGCGGTGGCAAGATAGATTCCCAGTGCATATTAATAATTCGCTCGACAGAACTCACAAGGAAACCTTGAATGGTACGGTTGAACTCAGAAATAACGACAAAGCACTTGTCAATATCGGTAGTCGGTCGACCACCAATCGCAGCGCTCAAGTCAATCACGGAAATAGTTTGACCACGAATATGTGCCAACCCTTTAACCAATGGGTGTAAGTTTGGCATTGAAGTAAGCTTAGGGCATTGAAGTACTTCTTTTACTTTAAATACATTGATACCGTAACGTTGTCGTCCCATTAGACGAAACGTTAAAAGTTCCAATCGGTTTTGACCAACAAGTTGCGTACGCTGATTCACTGAATCAAGAACACCCGTCATAAGCTCATCTCCATCTCAAACTTTTTATCTCAAAAATGATAGTCTATTATCGTCTACGTGAAGAACAGAGAAACAGAATGTCATATTATATGAATAATTTAGATCCATTTTCCATCACTAAGTGTAGAGCTTTCTATAAAACTTTTGTTAAGTCTATCGGCATTTTATTCGTTTTGTTTAGTTTTTTCTCCCACGCGGCTACAGAACAACAAATTGAATTGATCCAGAAAGCTGCTGAAAATCACATTTTCGATACAATTCAGCAACCACCAGGGGGGGAACTATCAGTACAAGCGGCAAATATTGATTCTCGAGTGAAGGCGAGTGATTGCCCTCAACCGCTCAAAACTAGTGCCTCAAATTCTAGCAATTCTACCAGTAACATCAATGTTCTTGTGCAATGCGAAGCAGATAACTGGCGAATATATGTGCCTGTTCGTTTATCCATTTCAGTTCCACTCGTCACCGCGACCCGATCACTCTCTCGTGGGGACTTGATCAGCCAAAGCGATCTCACTATGGGCATGATAGAACTGCACCGCTTTAGACGCCAAGGGTTTTCGGATCCTAAGCTTGTTATTGGCGCAAAATTGAAAAAAAGTATTCGCCCAGGAGAGGTTGTTGAGCGTGGCGATGTCTGCATTGTGTGTCGAAATGAAAAAGTGCTAATAAGAGCCGTCAAATCTGGAATGACTATCACAACTAAAGGAACCTCTCTTCAGGACGGGTCAACGGGTGATCAGGTCCGGGTGAAAAATGATACATCTAAGCGTATAATTGATGGGCAAGTGACAGGGATTGCTGAAGTCACTATCTATTTTTAATCTCTAAAAGCTTTATTTTTATGCTTAAAGTGCAGTTTGTTTGCTATTTAACTCGTTGTCGTTCAATAAAAAAGCAATTAAATTATTCTATTTAAGATATGATGATTAAATAATCACTAAAAAAAGGCTAAAGTATTCCTTCCTGACGTCGATATTGACTGTACAGGTTTCTAAATTCGTAAGTAAGGCTCTTATATGGCAGGTATTGATAACATACGTTCCGGGCAACCCATGACGACGACAAATCGTAGTTCTGCACGCGCAGAATCGAATGCATCAAGTCGCTCGGAATCTGCACCTAAAGCAACGGGTAAACAAGACGAAGTATCGCTAAGCCAGCAAGGCAAAGCGATTGGTCAACTTCACCAACAAATGGCATCTCAACCGAGTTTTGATAGTGCTAAGGTAGCAGCAATTAAAGAAGCTATTTCTAATGGATCTTACAGCGTAGATCCAGAAAAACTGGCTGATAACATGATGAAATTTGAAAATGAATTTTCAGGGCTTGAAGCCTAATCGAGGCTGATAATAAACGATGGCGACTTTAACTGATCTAGTCAATTATCAACTCAAGAATGCTCAGGACCTGTCTGAACGTCTTGATCTTGAAAAAATTGCGATCACTAGCCGTGTATCCGTTGATATTGAACGCATCGCAAAAGAAAAAGTGACTCTAATTAGTCAGCTAAGGCAGACTGATCAACGAATTGCATCACACACCAATGTTGCAGAGCTTAAAGAAGACCCAGCACTTGCTGAAATGGTCTCTCTTATTCAATCTATTATTCATGATTGTCAACAAGCGAATAGTGCGAATGGTGAAGCCCTACAAAGAGCACAATTAAGTTTCAATAAACTGAATAACTTGATGCAGCAAAGCCAAGGCAAAGTTGGTATGACCTATAATGCAGGAGGCCAAACAAACTCGGTTTCCACCCTAGGCACCAACATTAAAGCATAAGCGACTACTTAAGCGTCTAAAGTATAATCGTTCAAAGCTGAATAATTCAAAACTAAATACCAGACGCAAAAGCTCATCAGCAATGCTAGAGCACTAAAATAAGAACATAAAAAAGCGGCTTTGATAGCCGCTTTTTGCCGTCTGTACAGTTTCACATAAATCGAACATAACCGTTATATGGCTAATTGGTTCTCTGGAGAAAAACGTAAACTAGCCTATATTGCTACTGGTTAACTGATTCAAACTGGAACCATACTTTGGTTCATCTATCTATTTATATTTCTAAAACAGAGTTTGTCTACGGTTATCTGGTACTTGTTGTACTTCACCATAATCACGTAGCTTATCCATTTTACGAATATCAAGTTTCAGCTCAGTCACATAACTATCGCCTACCGGATAACTTCTCAACACTTCAGCACCTCGAATGACACCATCAACGGCACCTGATGTTGCTTCTGTACCTAAGCGTTGGTCTTGTAGCTCTGCACGCCCACTGACTCGCATGCCGTAGACTTGTTCAGCAAGCTCACGGTAAGCATCCAGTTTTGACGCTCTCATTGCTCTTACTCGTCTCTCTTCATCCGTTCTACCGCTTTGCTCGCTAATGCTGGCATAACCGACCGCGACAAGAACTTCATCTTCACGCATTGTTTGCAATGGCTGACAACCCACGAGGATCAAAACAAATATTAGAGATATAACTTTTTTCATAACCAATACCTATGGACGAAGAATAACAGTATAAGGCTGCTTCATTCTTGGATCAGAGCGGATAATAACGCCATCCTGAGTTCTAATACTATTCAGTGTATCTAAATCACGGCCAATTCTGTCCGCAGGAAGGAAACCTTGTGCCGTAGCCACAACAATTCTAGTTTGCATACCCACGACTCGGGCATTGACCAAAACGCCCCCCTCTTGGCGTAACATTGTTCCAGTCAAAATATATTGGATATCTTGCTCTTGCGCGAGATCTTTCCAATCGCGGCTCAAAGCAAAGTCACCCTGTTGGGTCACTTGAATCGACCCTGTCGCTTTAAAATCAACGACCTTAAAACCGCGGCGTTGCAATTGATGGATAAAACCTTCAGACACTGAGTTGCCAAGCCAGTTTGTCGCATCCATACTTTGCAGATCAACAAAAGAGGTCACTGCTATAGGTGTACGCGCAGACACGCTTGTGTTTGATATCATTAGCTCTTCAGTCATACTCTCGACGAAGAAATCCATAGTATGTCGGGGGGTATCCATCAGCATGAACTGACTACCCGAATACGGTTCTTTACCATTATATATCGGTGAATAGGCACATGATGTCAATAACATCACAGTTGCCATTATAAGCCACTTTTTCATTCTCTTACTCTCCAGATAAATGCTAGTGCTTTGCCCAATATCTCTTTGTATACATTACTCTCTCTTAATGAATTACAATATTGGAACGTTCTTTGCTTTTCATAAATTGTCGAATTAAGAAAAGCAGCACCGAAATCAGCTACAGAAACCTAAAGCAATATTTATACCCAACTGGTAATAATCGAATGAAAAAACTATTTTCTCTTATAATATCAACAACATTAGCACTACTATCTTCTTTTAGTGCCAATGCCTCTTGGTATGAAGTTACAGGTGTTGCCACTATTGTTTCGTCTGATGAGGTGGCAAGAGTCCATGCTTTGGAAGACGCTGTTTATCAGGCCGTCAATTTCTCGGGGGCAAATATCGGCAGTATCAGTGCTCTAAGACCATTCCTGGAAGAAAGTAGAAAGGAGTATCAGTTCACCAACCACGAAGTCCGTTACATTCTGATTGAATCTCAACGTTCTCGTGGCAATCAAATGGTGGTAAAAGCAAGAATTGATATCTACCCTTCGGCAAATGGTTGCCAGTCCAATCAATATAAGAAGACATTCTTAGTCGGAAATATTGACGTAGCGTCACCTCAACAAGCGGTTATGGGACAAATTTACCGAGTTGGTGATGATTTTAGCCACGTAGTTAATAGACAGCTTGATCAGGAATCTCGAAGCTTTATATCTGTCGGAACCACCGATTACGAAATAGATGCTAAGCGACCTGAAATGCTAAAAATGATCGCCCAAGATACTGGTGCTCAATATATTATTGGTGGTGTCATTACTGATTTAACGGCAACAATTGAATCTAAACTATTGCGTGATGATATTATCAACCGCCAATTTGCTCTCGAAATGCACATTTATGACGGTAAAACAGGTAATGAAGTCTACAACCGAAACTACCGTGAAGTAGCGAAATGGCCTTTTGCTAAAACCAGCCAAGTCGATACTCGTAGCGCTCGTTTCTGGGCATCCACCTACGGCGAAATGCTACTTAGAGTCAGCCGAAATATCATGCTAGATTTGGAATCTGAAGTGTCATGTAAAATCACCTTACCAGAAGTTGTGGCTGTATTTGGCAACACCATCACGATGGACTTAGGTCGTTTACATGGGGTTCAAGTAGGCGACAAACTCACCCTTTGGCACACTGGCTCTTTTATCGATCAACATGGGCTACCTCGAAATAAAGTATCGAAGAGTGACATTACACTAACGGTATCTCGCGTGTATGAAAATGAAGCGGAGCTCACCGTCGATCAGCCCAACCTTGCTGGAAGTATCCAAATTGGTGATGTTATGAACAAACAGCTATAAAAATCAGAACGAGTGCTTAACTTATTCATTTTATTGAGTATGATAAGCACCATGCTCCCGTGGCACAGCTGGATAGCGCGGCCCCCTCCTAAGGGGCAGGTCACAGGTTCGAATCCTGTCGGGAGCGCCATATAAAGAAAGGGCTAAGAAGTAGTGAACTTCTTAGCCCTTTTGTTTTTTGTCATTACACAAGCAATGTTTGAAATCTAGCGTTGGAACGACAACCCCAAACTTCTTGCTGTTTTCCAAGAAAGCTGGTTATCAAAATATAAACAACCTACTCGGCATTATCTTCCGTAAACGCGGCTTCAATTCTTTCAAGCTCTTGTTGCTCTTTTATTTTTAATTCTTCTTGAATCATTGCTCGGCGTTCTTTTAGATTTTTCTTCTCTGACTTAGTTAAAAATTTAACTGCTTTCTTATTGCCAAGCGCATACGCTACAACATCTTCACCTTTCTCTCTGCGCTCATTCACTCGTTGTGAAAAACGCTCATCGTCTCGTGCTTTTCTCTGTTCAGCATTTAACTTGCTCATCGCTTATATCCTCATTAGTTAATCGTGGTAGGTTTCACTACACTCAGTAAAACAAATGAGTTCTATTGCACATTCATATCGCTGATAGTGAGATCTTAGCATAATCCCCTCACTATCTTGCATTACATCTAACTACAACATACCTAAACAGGCAAAATTTCATTAACCACTACAAATTTCAGCTAATGTTGCTAGTCGACGTTTTGATTCCGAGACATATGGATTCGTCGTATCCCATGCATAACCAGCCAAAATAGAGCACACCATCTGCTTAATGTTAGAGTTCGCGTTTTGATAAAAAATGACATCTTGGAGCGCCCCTGAGTACCAACCTTCGACGTAATCTCTAAAGGTGTCGACTCCAACCATCAGAGGCTTCGCGTATTCTTCTTCCCAATTCACAGCCTGACCTGAAAGTTGTTTCACTACGCACTCAACCGCAAACTCAGCAGACTTCATGGCGATAGTCACACCAGAAGAGAAAACCGGATCTAAAAACTCTCCAGCATTTCCAAGCAAAGCATAACGCTCGGTGGCTAAATGTTTCACGTTAGCAGAATAACCACCAATCTCACCGACGTTATTGGGGTATTTAGCATCAACTAACAAAGTTGCTAAGCCGGGTTCTTCGAACGCTAATTGCTTAAGGGCTAACAAGTTATCTTCAGAGTATTGTTCAAAGAATGAAGGTTCTCCGACAACACCAAATGACGCCGTTCCATTAGAAAATGGAATCAACCAATACCACACGTCAGCATTCGTAGGATGTACAGAGATAAGAATCTTATTGCGATCGTAAGTCAGTTCATGCTTTCGCGGATCTATATTATCGATAATATGGGTAAAAATAGCTTTGCGCGATGGTAAGCATGACGGCTCTTCAAGCTTTAGCATCTTAGGTAAAACGCGACCAAAGCCACTGCCATCTAATACATATTCAGCTTCAATTTGGTAACGCTCACCACCGTCAACGGCAACGTCTAACAAAGCGTGTGTATCACTAAACGAAATGTCGACCAATTCATGTTGGTAACAAATTTCAACACCTTGTGCATTCGCTTCATCAGCTAAAATCTTGTCAAACGAGCCTCGCTGCACTTGATAAGTCGTACCTGGTCCTTTTGAGTATTTATCTTCGAAATCAAAAGCAGTGTAAATACCATTGTGTCTAAATGCCGCTCCATCTTTATATTGAAACCCGCCAGCAGAAACAGCAGAAGTCATCCCAGCTTTCTCAATAACTTCCATACACGCAGGAAGTAAGCTTTCCCCAATAGAAAAACGAGGAAACAGGTTTTTTTCTATCACACGTACATTAACTCCTTGAGCATGAAGTAATGCGGCAGCAACAGAGCCTGATGGCCCAGCTCCAATAATAAC
This sequence comes from Vibrio genomosp. F6, assembly GCF_005146325.1. Taxonomy (NCBI): domain Bacteria; kingdom Pseudomonadati; phylum Pseudomonadota; class Gammaproteobacteria; order Vibrionales; family Vibrionaceae; genus Vibrio; species Vibrio genomosp. F6. Next base: position 211,407 of record NZ_SYUT01000019.1, read on the forward strand.
GACTTGAGCGGATATTTTATTCATTCTGTATACACCAGTTTCTGTTGTCTGTTGTCGATGCAAAAATAGTCAGGGAAGATAACTTTAAAGTTTGAAATATTAGGCTCTAAGCTCTAACAATGTATGACCTAAACCAATATCATCCGTTTGAGTGACAACTTCAAAACCTGCTTCTTTGACAATTTCTAGAAAATCTTCACACCGGTAAAAACGGCTATTTCCATTGGCTAAACAAGTAAAATACAGCGAGGTTGCATTTAAACTATAAGCTGCAGCTTCATACTTCTGAGCATCCCAAAACAGCTCCAAGATATAAACCTTTGAGTTTTCAGACATACTCGCACGCACTCGTTTTAGAATGCTTAGAATCTCCATCGGCGAAAAGCAATCAAGAAACTGACTCATCCACCATACATCACCGCCTTGAGGTAGTGTTTGCTGTTTATCCAGCATGTTGGCGGAAAATGGGTGAATACGATCAGAGAAACCATGCTCTTGCGCATTTTTCATTGCCATTTCAAGTTGCTGGGGCAAATCAACAATCGTCACTTCAACCTCAGAATTATAACGACAGCACTGCATTGCCCACTTTCCTGTATTCCCACCAATATCAATAATTGTTTTTGGAGGGTTACTAAAGATAGTTTCAAGCAGAATAGGAAATGAGCGGTCAGAATAAAAATGGTCAAAGTTAAACCAGCTCTCTTTTGCTTTCTCGGGCAGCGTCGATAGCCCTTGATAAATAGTATCCCAATCGCCTAGCTCTTTTAATCCCGCGGGAGTACCTTCTTGTATTGCTTCTGTTAAATGCATCATCGCGGCGTAACAAACATCTGCCGTAAAATCCATATTGGCTTTTGTCATACCATCATGAACGAGATAGTGCCCTAAATTTGCGAGTACATAATTAGGTTTATCCCACAATACGATATTGGCACTGATTGCCATATCAAGAAGAACTTTGATTCCATACTCAGAGACGCTTGTTTTTTCAGCGATCTCATCAACAGAAAGCCCTTTCCTGCCAGCTTCATCTAATTTTTCAAGTATTTTAAGGTCACGTAATGTACGAGCAGTATGGAAAACAATAGGAGCAAAAGAGAGCTTTTGAGCTTCCGTTTTTGCTTCAAAAGCATTGTATGGATCGATATTATTCTTTAACACGTAAAAGCCTAACTGTTAGTGGTGTTTGATTTATTTAGCGGCAGCCATCATAGACAATGATCTTTTTATATCTACATTTAAGTTATTGATCCAACGATTATAATTACGATGGATTTTTCCATTGTTAAATTTTAGGTTTTCTGATTCAACATAAAGAATTGAGTAAAAGTCATCATTATAAGGAATATCAACAACAGCACGGTGTGAACGTGCAAAATACTCAGCTCGCAAAAGGCCAGGTTTAATTTCAGTCACCACCCAATCACGCTTCGTTGCTGCTTCATAAATAGCAGATTTCACCTGTTTGCTTTGAAGATTATAAGCAACTGGAGTATCCTCAACATTCATTATGGGTTGAGTTCGACCACAACCTGCCAATAAAACAACAAAAAGCAACGATATGGCTATTTTTACTAATTTCATGAAACATCCTTAATTTAAACATTAGGTTATGTAAATATATTTGGATTATAGTATTTAGCTTTGCTCTTAATAAATCAATATTCTATGTCAAATCATTCGCAGTTAGTTTCATTCAACCTTCAATCTTGGGCTGGTCATTCGCTCGGGATTTCGACACCTGAGGGGTGGGAAGTATGGGCTAAAAATAAACAGTGGCCAGAAGATATTCAAATAGACACATCCAAAGTCCCTGCCATGATGCGTCGTAGAATGAGCTCTCAAAGTAAACTTGCGGTACAGACGGCTTTAACCGCCTTACAAAACAATGACATTGATTATCTTGTCTTTTCAAGCAGACATGGCGAGCTCCATCGCACCGCAGCACTCATAGAAAGTATACTTAATGGTGATGATGCCTCTCCAATGGCATTCTCACAATCGGTGCATAATACCGCAGCAGGGTTAACGACCATTGCCGCAAAAAAAACAATCCCACTATCTTCAATTGCTGCAGGTATAGATACCTTTCACTGCGCTATGCTGGATGCGATCATTTATTTAAGTGAGCACCCAACTCATAAAATATTAATTGTCGACTTTGATCAACCACTGCCCAATATTTATCAAGAATATGAGCAAGAGCACTTCAAAGATTATGCGGTCGGATTGATAATAACAGCAGGCAACTCTTATTATTTAACCAGAGAATCAACGAATACCATAAGTACTTCTGTATTCCCTCAGAGTCTAGATACCCTTGCGCATGTTATAAATAAATCAAACTCCTGGTCTATTGATGGAAATCGTCAGCAATGGATTTGGAGAAAAAGCATATGATTATTCTCAATCAATACTGGAGAATACTTGCTACTGGAATATGCTTCGGTATATTTGGCATCGGAGGGCTCATTGTCAGTTTTATTATTCTTCCTATCGTCCACTTGAGCATTCGCGATACAATCAAAAGGGAATTGAAAGTCCAAAGCATAATCCAAGCGACGTTTCATTTTTTTTGCCAAATAATGAAACACTCTGGTGCGATTGATTATAAAATATCGGGACTAGAGCAATTGCAGCAGGATAGGAACTGCATCATTGTTGCGAACCACCCCAGCTTAATTGACTACGTATTGTTAGCATCTCAACTAAAGCAGTGCGATTGCCTTGTGAAAGCGGCAATCTGGGAAAATCCATTTATTAAAAGAATCGTCAAAGCCGCAGGATATATTCCCAATGAATCTCCTGAGAATTTAATATCGACTTGTGAGCAGCGATTTGAACGAGGCCATATTTTGTTGGTTTTTCCTGAAGGCACCCGTACTGAGTCGAATGTTAAAACAAAGTTACAACGAGGGGCGGCACAAATAGCCGTGAGGACTCAAGTCGACTTAAGAGTGATACATATAACAGTGTCACCAAGCTTTCTAACCAAAGAGAAAAAATGGTATCAAGTGCCGCCAACAAAACCATTTTTTCATCTTGAAGTAAAAGAAAAAATCGAAACTGCACCGTTTATCGAAAGTGCAAACAATCTAACTTCTGCAGCGCGACTATTGAATCGTCATTTATCAGAGGTTATCTTTCCAAAATCATTAGAAAAAACATCATATAAGTAGGTTGCAATGGATACATTACATAACGAATTAAAACAGCTCATCATTGATGCTCTAAACCTAGAAGATATTGGCTTAGATGATATTGAAGTAAACGAACCACTATTTGGTGATGGCCTTGGTTTAGATTCAATTGACGCACTTGAACTTGGTTTAGCGATTAAAAAAAAATACAATATTGTTATTGATGCTGATGATTCCAATACGCGTGAACATTTTGCTTCTATTGTGAACCTTGCAAAGTACATTTCATCTCAAACTAATAACTAGACAGATATCGCTATGACAAACACAAACCAACAGGAAGTATTTAACCAAGTAAAAGATGCTTTGGTTGAACTATTTGAACTGGATGAAGCGGAGGTTACTCTTGAAGCTCATCTATACCAAGATCTAGACCTAGATAGCATTGATGCCGTTGATTTAGTCGTTCATTTACAGAATGTTACTGGGAAAAAAATCAAGCCCGATGAGTTCAAATCAGTGCGGACTGTCAATGATGTTGTTGAATCAGTAACCGCTCTTTTAAAGGACGCTTAAATGCCAAAATGGCTGACAGCATTGTCAGCACTCGTGATCTTTACTTATCCTTTGGCTGTCTATTTCGGTATTAATAAGTTTGGATTACAGGCTGTTGGCTTGCTACTAGGAATTATCTTTCTTATTCGCATTTTTACTGGTAGCCAAGCCAAAATTAAAGAACTGAAACACCTTGCCTGGATAAGCGGCAGTGCTGGTATCGTTTTACTGGTACTGGGAATAATGTTTAAACAACATGGATGGCTCACTTTTTATCCGGTGGTGGTGAGTCTTTGTATGCTGACAGTCTTTGCTTCTAGTTTGAAACAACCACAAACTATTATTGAACGCCTCGCTCGTTTACAGGAACCAGATTTACCTCAAAGTGGTATTATATATACTCGAACAGTAACGAAAGTGTGGTGTGTGTTTTTTATCATCAACGCTACGATTGCCTTCTACACCTGTTTTCAACCACTAGAGATCTGGACGCTCTATAACGGATTAATTAGCTATATTCTTGCTGGATGCTTATTTGCTTCAGAATGGATTATTCGACAGCAAGTAAAAAAAGGTTAACCACATGTCCTTTGATACCCCGTTAATTAACTCTTTATCTAATGTGTTAATTTCACAGAGAAATCCAATGTCCGTGGTTGCTTTCGATCCATTAACAAAGCTGCCAGATTCTCGTTATACTGACTGGCAAACGTTTCAATGTGATATAGCAAAACTTGCCTTTCAGCTTTTGCAGCAAGATGCCCAACGCTATGCGATCTGCATTCAAGACAGTTATTTATTCTCCGTTGCTTTTTTTGCTAGCCTATACGCCAACAAATCCATCGTTCTTCCTGGTAACTATCAACCAGCAGCTCTAGCTGAACTGACCCCTCACTTTGATTGCTTGATCGTAGATGAAGCAGTGGAAGCTCCAACAGGTATCACCTCGTTAAATATTGAGCAAAGGTTACGAAATAACTCTGGCTGCCATACTGAACTATCGCAGCTAAACCTTGATACCTTGAAGGTAACTCTATTTACTTCAGGTTCTAGTGGTACACCAAAAGCGATAGAAAAAAGCCTCAAACAACTTGATATTGAGATTGCACAGTTAGAGCAACTGTGGGGCGTCACTCTTGGTAAGAGTTGCATACATAGTACCGTTTCACACCAACATATTTATGGGTTACTTTTTAGAGTGCTTTGGCCTATTTGTAGTGAAAGAGCCTTTTCGCGACATGACCTAGAGTTCCCAGAGCAAGTCGTTACGAATGCGAAACTCAATACGACCCTTATAAGCAGTCCAGCATTGCTGAAACGTATGTCTATAGACCCTGTTCTTAACCCATTTTGTGCTATTTTTTCTTCAGGTGGTCCTTTAAGCTTTGACTCTGCGCAGCAAAATCATCAACGATTAGGTTTCCTTCCGATTGAAGTTTACGGCAGTACAGAGACCGGGGGGATCGCATTTCGTCAACAAATAGAACCTTCTACTCCTTGGACACTTTTTCCTTGCATTAACGTTCGTTTAAACCACGAAAATTGCCTTACACTACTATCGCCTTACATCGAACCACAAGGTTGGTATCAAACTTCTGATGAATGTGAGTTACTAGAAAATTCACAATTCGTTCTTAAAGGTCGTACTGATCGAGTAATAAAAATAGAAGAAAAGCGAGTATCTTTAGTCGAAGTAGAAAAACGCATTGAGCAGCTAAATTGGATTGATGAAAGCGTTGTCATACCATTTAACGAACCTGAACGTCTAATCTTAGCAGCCGTGCTCACGCTATCACTTGATGGGAAAAAAAAGCTAACAGAGATCGGCAAAGGGAAGTTCTGGTTGTTATTACGTGCAGAGCTAAGGCAATGGCTAGAACCAATTGCAATACCCCGACGATTTAGGATCGTTACTGAAATACCGTTAAACAGTCAAGGAAAGAGACTTAGGTCAGAGCTTGAAAAAATAGTACAAAATTAATCACTCATTAACATTATCGAAGTATCATGAAAAAAAGAAAACCAACAATATTGTCGCAAGAAAAGTCCGACAATCAAATAATACTAGAACTCCATGTTGATAGTGACATTACCGATTTTGAAGGCCACTTTGCTCACTTTTCCTTGCTACCAGGGGTAACTCAAATCGATTGGGCTCTGAATTACGCCATCGAATACCTGAACACCCCACCCACATTTAAAGGAATGGAAGTAATAAAATTTCAAGAACCTATACTTCCTAACTCGACAGTTTTTTTATCTCTTTCTTGGGATAAAAATAAACAAAAACTGATGTTTAGTTACCACTCCAAGAATAAAACAACTACCCACTCTTCAGGTAAAATGAGGCTGGGAGATAAAAGTGAGTAATTATCAACCTTGCTTCTTGATTCCTTGTTATAACCATGGCGACACCGTTCCTGCGGTAGTGGCATCATTAGTCGAGTTCGATTTTCCGATTATTGTGGTTGACGATGGAAGCCAACAAGCAACAAAAATAATATTAGAGCAAGAAGCACAAGCCGATCATGTTCACCTTGTCACCTTGAACCTTAATCAAGGAAAAGGTGGTGCAGTAATAGAAGGTATTCACTACGCAAGTCAGTTAGGGGCAAGTCATGCAATCCAGATTGATGCTGATGGTCAGCATGACTTACGAGCACTTCCTGAGTTAATTAGAGCCTCTCAGCAACATCCAGAAGATCTAATATCTGGCCAACCTATTTATGACTCTAGTGTACCTAAAGCTCGGTTATACGGCCGTTACATCACCCATATATGGGTTTGGATTGAAACATTATCGCTCATGATACAAGACAGCATGTGTGGTTTTCGCTCCTACCCTATAACGAGTACACTTGCCGCAATCGATAAATATAATATCGGGAAGCGAATGGATTTCGACACCGAGATAATGGTGCGAATGTATTGGGATGGCTGCAATATTGCCTACATAGATACACAAGTGATCTACCCTAAAAATGGTATTTCCCACTTTGACGCTCTGTGGGATAACCTTAAAATCAGCTGGATGCATACCAAGTTATTCTTCGGTATGCTCCCAAGAAGCCCAAAGCTAGCCGCGAGAACATGGGCTCGCCATTTCTCAGAGAAACATCTAATAAATGAAACCACAAGGGAAGCTAGTGAGCCGCATTGGTCTCGAACGAAAGAACGCGGCACGATTTTAGGGATAAAAGTACTATTAGGCCTTTATTCACTTTTAAAGCGCAGGACATTTAATGTCATCTTGCGTGGCGTTATTGGTTATTACCATTTGACGAGCACCAAAGCACGTCAATCTTCCGAATTGTATCTAAACCAACTGACCCAATACGCCAAACGTAAAGACATTGAACTTCCTTCCAATCTCAATTCATATCAACACTTGCTCTCTTTCGGGCATACCATGCTCGATAAATTGGCCGCTTGGAAAGGCGATTTTTCTGTCGATAACCTTACAATCCACGGGCAGGAACAATTTGAATCAATGGTAAAGAATGAGCAAGGCGTTCTCATTCTTGGATCTCACCTCGGTAATATAGAACTTTGCCGTGCTTTAAGTCGTCGACACTCGAATATAAAAATCAATGCGTTAGTATTTACAGAACATGCGCATCGGTTTAATCATGTGATGAAATCAGTAAACCCTAGTTCAGATTTAAATCTTATCCAAGTCAATACCATGGGGCCAGATACAGCAATTTTGTTACAACAGAAGCTTGAGCAAGGTGAGTGGGTTGTCATTGTTGGGGATCGAACCTCCACCAGCAAAGAAAGTCGTTCTATTTGGGCTGATTTTTTAGGGAAAAAAGCCCCTTTCCCACAAGGTCCATTCATGCTAGCTGCGGTGTTGAAAGCTCCTGTTTTTTTACTGTTTGGGCTTCGTGATGATAGCCAGACGAAACCTCACTTTAATGTCTATTTTGAACACTTCAGCGATAAGATCGTGCTGCCACGTAAAGAGCGTGCCCAAGCCTTAGAAAGCACAGTTCAAAATTACGCAAACCGTTTAGAACACTACACCCTGAAAGCTCCTCTTCAGTGGTATAACTTCTTTAATTTTTGGAAATTGAGTAACCAAAATCATGACAATTCAGAATCAAAATAACATCAAATTTGGTGCCGATCGCCTAACTATCGAAGATGTGGTAGCAATATCACAAGGTGCTAAAGCTGAAATGAACAGCGACGTAGCGTTTACCTCAAAGATAGATCGTGGAGTCGCATTTCTGGAGCGGCTATTAAAAGAGGAAGGTGTTATCTATGGTGTAACAACAGGTTATGGCGACTCTTGTACTGTTGCGATCCCACCCAATTTAGTTGATGAATTACCTCTACACTTAACTCGCTTTCACGGTTGTGGTTTAGGCGAAATTCTCAATCATGAACAGGCACGAGCAGTGTTGGCGACTCGATTATGCTCCCTGTCACAAGGCATGTCTGGAGTGACTCACGATCTGCTTAATCAGATTGTTACGCTGATCAATCATGATATTTCACCTAGGATCCCTCAGGAAGGGTCGGTCGGAGCAAGTGGTGACTTAACACCGCTTTCATATTTGGCCGCAGCACTTATTGGCGAGCGTGATGTCCTTTACAAAGGTGAAGTTCGTCCAACAAGTGACGTATATGCAGAGTTAGGCATTCAACCAATCAAGCTCAAGCCGAAAGAAGGGTTGGCCTTGATGAATGGTACATCAGTGATGACAGCATTGGCATGTATTGCGTATAAACGTGCCGAATATTTAGCTCAGCTTACGACCAAAATTACCGCTATGGTCTCGGTCGGTATGCAAGGTAACGACTTTCATTTCGATGAAGCTTTGTTTGCTGTAAAACCTCATCCTGGCCAGCAACAAATCGCAAAATGGTTACGAGATGATCTTCAAGCTGAACGTCCACCACGTAATAGCGACCGCTTACAAGACCGTTATTCTCTTCGTTGCGCCCCACATGTTATTGGTGTCGTTCAAGACTCACTGCCGTGGCTACGTCAAATGATCGAAAATGAACTCAATAGCGCCAATGACAATCCGATTATTGATGGCGATAATGAGCGTGTTTTACATGGCGGTCATTTCTACGGTGGTCATATTGCGATGGCTATGGATACATTAAAAACAGCGGTAGCAAACCTTGCTGATTTATTAGATCGCCAAATGGCCCAATTGATGGATTACAAATTCAACAACGGTTTACCTTTTAACCTAACGGGTGCGGAAGGGGAAAGAAAACCGATTAATCATGGCTTTAAAGCAGTACAAATCGGCATTTCAGCATGGACAGCCGAAGCGTTAAAACACACTATGCCTGCAAGCGTATTTTCACGTTCAACAGAATGTCACAATCAAGATAAGGTAAGCATGGGTACTATTGCGGCCCGCGATTGTATGCGCGTTTTACAGTTAACTGAGCAAGTAGCAGCTGCATCATTACTTGCTTCGACGCAAGCATTAGAACTACGTAAACGCCACAATGAGCTTGATGAGCATCATATGAGTGAAAACTTAAAGCTCATTCGTGATGCTGTTCTTGAAGAGTTCGATTTTGTGACAGAAGATCGTCCTTTAGAGCACGACCTCCGCCTATTCATCGAACGAATTCAAACTCAACATTGGTCGCTTTACAAATAAGGAATACGCTATGTCAGAAGTATTGTATCCATTACAAGTAGAAGTTGAGCTAATCACTTCATTTCAAGATGCCGACCCTATGGGTGTCATTTATCATGGCAACTTCTTTCGTTTTTTTGAAGAAGCTCGACGCGTTCTAATGGATAAGATTCAGTATAATTATCTGGATATGCAAGCTTCTGGCTATATGTGGCCGATCATTGATACTCGCGTAAAATATGTAAAAGCGATTCCATTCAATCATTCAATCCGTATTTCTGCACGTTTGACTGAATGGGAAAACCGCTTACGCGTTGACTACCAAATTCATGATGTAAAAACAGGTGCTCGAATGTGCAAAGCTCATACTACGCAAGTCGCTGTGGGTATTAAAGATCAAGAAATGTGCTTTGTTTCACCGACGATATTTACAAATAAAGTCACTCATTGGCACCAATATGGACACCTTCCATCATGAAGAAACATGTTTTTTTAGGATTATTGTTAGCACTTTCAAGTACAACCTCTTGTACCGTAAATGCTCAAATAGCAAATGCTCAAACAGCAATCGCCATTAATAGCTTAGAAGCACTAAAAGTTCAGCTTTCTAGCCACGACATTGTACGTGGAGATTTTTCTCAAGAGCGCTCAATGGAGATGTTTTCTGAACCTCTGTCTTCCCAAGGGCGCTTTATTTTAGACAAAAACAGCGGCTTACTATGGCACCAAACCTCTCCTTTCCCTGTGGATTTAGTTCTGACAAACAACAAACTGAGCCAAAGTTTTGCTAATCAGAAAGCTCAAGTGATCACACCAAAAGAAAATCCGATGGCTTTTTATTTTAGTCACATTTTCTTATCTGTATTTCATGGCAATACAGAACAATTAATGGGGCAGTTTGAACTCTCTTTTACCCCTCAAGAACAAGCTAAAAATACAATTTCGATGACACAATGGTCATTAATATTAATACCAAAAAATCCCCCTCTGAGTTCCGTATTTAAGTCAATCGTTTTACGGGGTCGACAAGATATTGAATCCATAGCCCTTGAAGAGGTTCGTGGCGATAAAACTGAAATCCAATTTAGTAACCAAACTCACCAACCAGAATTTTTGACCGATGCAGAACAAGCACAATTCCAGTTCTAAACTCGCCACTCTTTGGCTAGTTATTGTTGTCTTCTTTAGTGCGCTACTGTTTAAACAGTTGGCGCTATCAGTTTCATTGCCTATTGAAACCAATATTTTAAAACTGCTGCCTAAAAACCAACAAAACCCAACGGCAGAGAAAGCGTTCGAACAAGTCGCTGATAGCATGAGTAATAAGGTCATATTTGTACTCAGTAGTGACAATAACAACACTAAATCACTGTTTAATGCCACGAAAGCATTCGAACATCAATTACGTCAGCTTGATCTTTTTGCATCGATAAGCGGAAACATAGATCAATCAAAACAAGCAGAATGGGCTCAATTTTATCACCAGCATCGTTTTCAACTACTTACCGAACAGCAACAAAAGACTTTAAACGAAAGTCCTGAATCTCAGGTCACTAATGTTCTACAAGCGCTATATAACCCCTTTTCAGGTGTAACGAACGCAGAGTTAACCAGCGATCCTTTTCTGCTATTTAGAGGGTATTTAACGGAACTGACCTCCTTATCCGGCAATTTTTCACTTAAAGATGGCTACCTAAGCACTGAAAGTGAGGGGAAAACTCACCTGCTGGTCAGTGCCGATCTCAAAGAGTCACCCTACAGTCTTAACACACAAAACCTGTTACCACAGCTTACAACGATAGAGGAAACTATTAGCCAGCAATATGCTGTTAGCCTAATTCATACCGGAGTCCTATTCTATGCTGAATATGGCTCTCAAAGTGCGAAGTCAGAGATAAGTACTATTGGTTTAGGTTCACTTGTTGGGATCATAATCCTCGTTCTATTCGTATTCCGAAGTCCCCTGCCATTAGCTCTATCACTACTGTCCATTTCGACTGGTTTATTGGTGGCTTTAGCCATTACCATTGCGATTTTTGGTCAAGTTCACCTATTCAGTTTAGTTTTCGGTGCGAGCTTAATCGGCGTATCCATCGACTATTCATTTCACTTTCTAACCGACAGACTGGCTGCGGGATCAAAATGGAAAAGTTGGCAAGCTCTTAAGCATATTTTAACCGCCATTACTCTTGGTTTGCTCACGAGTTTAATTGGCTATTTAGGTTTGCTTATTGCTCCTTTTCCAGGGTTGCAACAACTGGCTTTATTTTCTGCTATCGGTTTAATCGCAGCTTATGCCAGTGTCGTATGTTGGTATCCAATATTAGCGGTATCTGCTAGTGGTAACATTACTTTACCGGGGTATGCCATTTGGCGCTGGTGGCTAAATTGCTGGACAAAACCCGCCATAAGTAAAGGGCTGCCTATTTCGATTTTTTGTTTCAGTTTAATCGGCTTAACTCAGGTCAATTACAATGATGACATTCGCCAACTTCAAGCCATGCCTGACGCATTAAAAACTCAAGAAGAGACAATATCCAAGCTGTCAGGGGTGAGCAACTCCCAAGAAATGCTATTAGTCACAGACTCCACTCGACAAGGCTTATTGGAAAAATTAAGTCAATTGAGCAAACCGCTAGAGCAACTAAAAGCTCAGCGAGTCATTAGCGGTTATCAAAGCTTAAGTCAGTACTTACCAACATTAAATCAGCAAGCGGCTAACTACCAATTAGTCAAAACACTTTACGCTCAACAAGCTAAACCATTAGCATCACGCCTTAGTTTTAATAAAGTGCCTGAAATTTCCGATTTCTCACCGATTTCGATCTCAGATTTCTTAGCTTCACCAGTGTCTGAACCGCTACGTTTTATGTGGCTCAAACCGATTAATGGACAGTTCGCTTCTGTCATTTTACTAAAAGGGGTAAGTCAGACTTCGGCAATTAAATCATGGGTAAAATCTGCAGACATTCAATACCTTAATAAAGCAGATGAAATCTCAGATCTGTTTGCTGACTATCGAATCAAAATTGCAGAGCTATTGATAGTAGTACTGGTTACTATTTGGGGGCTGTTAACTTGGCGTTACGGGTTATTACATAGCTTTAAGATCATATTGCCATCATTAATTGCAGGAGTAGCAGGCCTCGCAGTCACCTCATTAACGGGCTCCACAATCAATTTATTTAATCTATTGGCGTTAATTTTAATCTTAGGTATTGGGATTGATTACACTCTATTTTTTGCCGAGAAACAGAAGAGCGAAAGTACTCTATTGGCGATCAGTTTATCCGGAGCAACCACCTTACTCTCCTTTGGTTTGTTGGCTTTAAGTCAAACTCATGCGATCCATAGTTTTGGGATCACTGTGTTAACAGGGATTTTTGTTGCTTGGTTACTTTCTCCAATAGCAATTAATCCAAACACAGCGAAGTTAAAGAAAGCTACATCGCGTCATTTAGAGTAGGAATAACATGATATCTATTTACAAGTTTTGTCTTGGTGCAAGTTTGATTCTCGGGCTCTCGGCTTGCTCAATGCAACCCTTGACGTCATCAACCAGAGTTGAAATAGCTCCGAGTATCCAAGTTAACCTCCCCTTACCCCAAGAACTGGGATACTCACTCACAGCGAGCCAGCTTATTGGTGCGACTTGGCAACAAAATTCGAGTGAAGATTTAGATACATCAGCCATAAGTACGAGTAAAGAAACCAATCAGCAGCTTCCAGTTCAACTACAAGTTACTAAAGATAAAGTTGTACTCGCCGGCTTCTCCTCTTGGGGGACACGAATCTTATCTTTAACTTACTCTCAAAAGAGCATCAAAACGAGCGTGTTAGCTGGGTTAGAGGGCTCTTTGCCCAAACCAGAGCAAGTATTATTTAACTTAATGATTACGCTATGGCCATTAAATGCCTGGGAGCAACCACTAAATCAAGTGACCTGGAGAATGGTTGAGACCAATAACAGTCGTCGTGTGTATGATCAAAATGGTACTCTAGTAATCGATATTAATTATCACAGCACCCGAGATAAAGATGATTTACTCGAGAAAAATAAACTTAGCGGTGATATCGAATTCAACCACATTCAACTCGGTTATAAAATTCACATCCAAACTCTCAACTATACGACTCAATAAATCATGGAACGACAAACTTCTTCTAATCCCATTTTTATCCATGCGTGCGGCTTTCATTCCGCTCTTGGACAAGATACAGATAGCATTCATCAGAGGCTAATAGGGCAACACCAATCGAATATGGTGGAAGACCTGCACATTCTTAATTGCGGAGCCCCAACAATAATTGGACGTGTAAAAGAAGCGTTGCCAGATCTTCCGGTTTCTCTTACTCAGTTTGATACTCGTAACAACCGTCTCGCGTTATCCGCTCTTCTGCAAATCGAACCTGATATTCAACGTGCAATACGGAAGCATGGCCGTGATCGAGTCGCAGTTATTGTCGGGACTAGCACCTCAGGAATTGCTGATGGTGAATCGGCATTTGACCATAAAATCCAGAATGGTGAGTTTCCTGCTGACTATCATTACTCAAAGCAAGAGTTGGGTAATGCCAGCGAATTCATTAGTCGATACTTTGATATTTGCGGTCCCAATTATTCGATCTCAACAGCTTGCTCTTCAAGCGGACGCGTATTTCTCACAGCGAAGCGTTTACTAAATGCAGGTATAGTTGATGCTGTTATTGTCGGTGGCGTCGATAGCATTTGTCAGTTAACTCTTAATGGATTTAATGGATTAGAAGCACTATCAAACACACTTTGCCAACCGTTTTCAGCTAATAGAAACGGCATCAATATTGGTGAAGCGGCGGCCTTTATGTTGCTAAGTAAATCACCGGGTCACTCGGGAAGTTCGATCGCGTTACTTGGCGCAGGAGACAGTTCAGATGCTCATCATATTTCTGCACCGCATCCTGAAGGAAATGGTGCGGAACAAGCAATGAAAAAAGCACTTTCCGATGCTAATTTAACACCTGATGATATTGGTTACATCAATGCTCATGGTACGGCAACACTATTAAATGACAGCATGGAAAGCAAAGCGATTCATCGTATTTTTGGTCATCACACACAAGTAAGTTCGACAAAACCATTAACGGGCCATACATTAGGAGCCGCAAGCGCCGTAGAAGCCGCGATTGCTTGGCATATCTTACGTTATGACCTACCGTTACCCATTCAATTGATTGAAAATAAAGCCAAAGATATACAAATTAAATTAGTAGAAAACAAACAGTTTCTTAAACAAAAAGCCATTCTAAGTAACTCTTTTGCTTTTGGTGGTAATAATATTAGCCTCATCTTTGGTGTCATCCATGATTGATAAATTGAAAACTGATCCTTTAGCATCTCTTCATACCATGCCTACAATGGATCAGTTACTTCCCCACTCTGCGCCCATGATCTTGGTTGACCGTGCGATTAGTGTTGAGAGTGAATCCATCCATTGCCAAGTAGACATAGGGGATCATTGTCTATTTTTCAATCCAGAAACCCAAACGACTCCAGCTTATGTCGGCATTGAGTTTATGGCACAATCAGTTGCCGCTTGGTCTGGCTACCATGCTCGTTTAAAAGGCGAAGAGCCTCCCATTGGATTTCTGCTTGGAAGCCGACGCTATCAAACTCACTGTGATGAATTTAAACAGGGCCAGACTCTCGATATCTATGCGGAACAGTTAATGGAAGACAACGGAATGGCTGTATTTACCGCCAAGCTAGAGTACCAAGGAAAACTAATGGCGCAATGTCAGCTCAATGTTTATGTACCTAGTGAGCAGAAATTAAAAGAAATGAAACTAAGGAACCATCCATGATTCGAAATGTATTAGTAACCGGTGCAAGCAAAGGTATCGGACAGGCTATCGCTATTCAGTTAGCAAAGGATGGATTTACTATTGCTGTTCACTATATGGGTGATAAGCAAGGTGCAGAAGAAACCCTCCACACCATTCAAACCAATGGCGGTAATGGCCATTTGATTCAATTTGACATCAGTAATCGAGCTGAATGCCGCAACCAACTTGAAGCCGACATCGCAACACACGGCGCTTATTATGGTATCGTCAACAATGCAGGCATCACGCGTGACACTGCATTTCCAGCGATGACAGAAGATGAATGGGATGGCGTTATTCATACCAACCTAGACAGCTTCTACAATGTCCTTCACCCATGCGTTATGCCCATGGTACAAAAACGTAAAGGTGGCCGAATCATCACCCTTGCCTCCGTTTCTGGCATCATGGGAAACCGCGGCCAAACTAATTACAGCGCAGCCAAGGCGGGAGTGATAGGTGCAACCAAGTCCCTTGCTTTAGAGCTTGCAAAACGAAAAATCACCGTCAATTGCGTTGCGCCAGGGTTGATTGATACCGGAATGGTTGATGACCATGTAAAAGAACATGCTTTACCACAAATTCCTTTACGCCGTATGGGTGACCCAAAAGAAGTTGCGGGATTAATTAGTTATTTAATGTCTGATATTGCCGCTTATACCACCCGCCAAGTTATTTCTGTCAATGGAGGTTTAGTATGACCCGCCGTGTTGTTATTACAGGTATGTCCGGTGTTACCGCATTTGGTAACGATTGGGAAAGTGTCGAACCAAAGCTACGCGCTTGCGAAAATGCCACTCAATATATGCCAACCTTTGAGCAATATGATGGGCTCAACACTAAGCTAGCAGCACCTATTGATGACTTCGAATTACCCAAGCATTACAAACGTAAGCAAGTCCGTGGTATGGGTAGAGTATCTCACCTAGCAACCGTCGCCACAGAAAATGCACTGAATAGCGCAGGGTTAATTGGTCACGACATTTTAACCAATGGTGAAACAGGCATCGCCTATGGTTCATCTACAGGAAGCACACCAGCGATCGGAGCCTTTGGTGTCATGCTAAACGAAAAAACAACCAAAGCGATTACCGCCACGACTTACGTACAAATGATGCCTCACACCACAGCGGTAAATGTTGGGTTATTTTTTGGCTTAAAAGGTCGCGTCATTCCAACTAGCAGTGCGTGTACATCTGGTAGTCAGGCTATTGGCTATGCTTTTGAGGCGATCAAACATGGCTATCAAACCGTCATGGTTGCTGGCGGTGGTGAAGAACTGTGTCCAACTGAATCTGCTGTTTTTGATACTTTATTTGCTACAAGCTTAAAAAATGACAATCCCAAAACTTCTCCCAGCCCTTACGACAGTGAACGAGATGGACTCGTCATCGGTGAAGGTGCAGGAACATTAGTTCTCGAAGAATATGAGCATGCTCTCGCTCGTGGCGCGAAAATCTACGCCGAATTAGTAGGCTTTGCCAGTAACTGTGATGCAGCTCATGTGACCCAACCGCAAATGGAAACCATGCAAATCTGCATGGAAAAAGCACTCAAAAATGCTCAGCTCTCTCCAGAAAAAATTGGCTATATCTCTGCGCATGGTACAGCGACTGATAAAGGTGATATTGCAGAAAGCAACGCAACGGCCAACATCTTTGGTAAAGTGCCAATCAGCTCATTGAAGAGCTACTTTGGACATACTCTTGGAGCTTGTGGTGCGATTGAAGCTTGGTTGAGCCTAGAGATGATGCATTCAGGTTGGTTTAGCCCAACACTTAATTTAAACAATGTTGATACTCGTTGCGGGGATTTAGACTACATTTCCGATAACGGTCGAAATTTAAATGTTGAGTACATAATGAGTAACAACTTCGCTTTTGGTGGCATCAATACATCGTTGATATTCAAAAAGCATTAACCACACATTTAGATTTAAACGGACGTTGAGTTACAATCATAAAACCTCTTATGCACCAAGAGTAATAACTCAACGTTCGCCGATTCTCAAACTTGTATCACCTTCTCAATTTTTCTTTCCTATACTCAATTGATACTTCTACTTTTAGACGTTACCTCTTACAATTAACAAAACTGTAAATAATAAAGCCTTATGAAGAAAAGCAATCTAGAAACCAGTACAGGTCATCGCTTTATCTCACAGAGCAAGACCGCCTTTAAAATTCATATTCATACACCTGATGATACGGTGGTGCACCGCTCTGTAGGTTTCATCAAAATTGGTGAGAAAGCTGGGTTAAAGAAAGCCATCGCATTACGCAATGAACTTGGTAAAGAGATGTGGGGAAAATTTTGGGGGAAATTACTCAAAGATCCTTACTTGATGACTCGTCTCCCTCATAATTTAGAACCAAGTATTGTCTACAAACCAAGCCCAACACTGGCGGATCCAGATCATCGCGATGCTTGTTATATAGCAAAGTGGCGTGAATTATGTGATGACGGGAAATACCGCTATCGCACCAAAGTATGCTCTATCAATAAACATGGAAAACTTGCCGCTTATACACAAACGAAAAAAGCACTACTGGTGGCACACAAAGATAACTTGAAGATTCTTGAATTTATGGGCCGACTGCACAGTATTGATTTGAAATAACGGTTAGCTAAGATTCAAAACGCTCCAAGATTTAAGACCAACTAACAATCAAAAAAAAGCCTCACAACGATAAGTTATGAGGCTTTTTATGTTTTGGTTACTGCTTAAACTTATTGAGCGTTCGCTTCACGTTCAGCAATAAACTCTAGAGCCATCTTGATACGAGCAATCACGCGCTCTTTACCAACAAGCTCCATTACCGCATCAACAGAAGGAGACTGACCGCCACCTGTTACTGCTACGCGAAGTGGCATACCAATTTTGCCCATGCCGATTTCTAGCTCTTCACATACCGCTGCAATCACACCATCTTTGATGTTTGCTGTTGTGAAGTCTTCTAGCGCTTCCACTTTTGCCAAAGCAAGTTCTAGTGGGCCTTTCGCTACACCGCGTAGATGTTTCTTCGCAGCGCCCGCTTCAAACTCAGAGAAATCTTCGTAGAAGTAACGAGATTGCTCAGCTAATTCCACCAATGTATTACAACGCTCACCCACTAGCGTGATCACGTCTGTAATAGCAGGACCGTTTTCGGTGTTGATGTTTAGATTATCTAAGTGCCATTGCAGGTATTTTGCAACATACTCAGGTTCAGACGTTTTGATGTAATGGTTGTTCAACCAAAGTAACTTATCAGTATTGAACGCTGAAGCTGATTTGCTTACCGCTTCAAGAGTAAATAAGTTAATCATCTCTTCTTGAGAGAAAATTTCTTGGTCACCGTGAGACCAGCCTAAACGAACAAGGTAGTTGTTCAGTGCATTTGGCAAGTAGCCTTCATCACGGTATTGCATAACAGATACAGCACCGTGGCGTTTAGACAGTTTTGCACCATCATCACCAAGGATCATTGCACAGTGAGCAAAAGTCGGAACTGGTGCGCCCAATGCGTTGTAAATGTTGATTTGACGTGGTGTGTTGTTGATGTGATCTTCACCACGAACAACGTTAGTAATGCCCATATCCCAATCATCAACAACCACTACGAAGTTGTACGTTGGAGCACCGTCTGTACGGCGAATAATAAGATCATCTAACTGGCTGTTTGCAATTTCAATGCGGCCACGGATCTGATCATCAAAAACAACCGAACCTTCTTTAGGGTTACGGAAACGGATAACACATGGCTCATCGCCCGTTGCTGCTGCATTTGCTGCAACAATTTTAGGGTGGTTAGCATCGTAGCGAGCCATCTCTTTGTTTGCTTCTTGCTCTGCACGAATTTCGTCTAGCAACTCTTTAGAAGCGTAACATTTGTATGCTTTGTCTTCTGCAAGTAGCTGTTCTACGACTTCGTTGTAACGGTCGAAACGCTTAGATTGGAAGTAAGGACCTTCATTCCACTCTAAACCCATCCACTGCATTCCTTCAAGGATCGCATCTACCGCTTCTTGAGAGTTACGCTCTAAGTCAGTGTCTTCGATACGTAAAACGAACTCACCGCCTTGGTTTTTAGCATAAAGCCAAGAGTACAATGCAGTACGTGCACCACCAACGTGAAGATAGCCAGTAGGGCTAGGAGCAAAACGAGTTTTAACCGTCATTTGATTTCCTTAGGAATAAATGGGTAGCGAGACTTCAGTTAGCTCACTACGAGTACAAGGATTTAAAGTGGCGACATTTTACCACCCTAAAGCAAATCTACAATGATCGTGCTGTTTTAAATTTCTTATCCTCCATCATCATTGTGACTGTTTTTCTAACCAATCTCTTTTTTTGTCATCAAACATTGACCTTACCCTTAAGGTAAGGTTTATCTTAATCGTGTGTCTTACCATTAAGGTTGTCTCATGAACCACTATACCCTTCCGCTTCATGGATTAAATTGCATGGGGTGCGCGAATAAAGTCAAACGAGCATTAGTAGAGCACTCTGAAAGCACTGTCATTGATATCAGCCCGACAATGCTTGAGGTAGACACGCCACTTTCGCTGACCGATATTATCAATACAGTAGAATCACTCGGCTACCATGCTGGGGATAAGGTTCAATTCTCTCTATCGGGATTAAATTGTGGCCGCTGTGTAAAGAAGCTCAGTCAACACCTTGAGCAGCACCCTCATATTGGTGTCTTCTCTGTCACGACAACCGAATTAACGTTAGTGACCGACCTGAAATCACAGCAAATTATCGACTTAGTCGCATCTGTAGGTTACCAAGCGTCTCCTCTTCTTGAGTCAGAAGCCTCAGACAAGCAAACTGTCGCCGATGAGCAATCAATCGCTGAGAAAGTCATCAAGCCAACACCATTAGCAAGTGATGATTTAATAGCAGAACCTCATTCAGACGCGCCACCAGCAAAGGCCCAATCCAATCACAGTTATCATTTATTACTGCAAGGCTTAACTTGTGCAAGTTGTGTCTCTTCAGTCGAGAAAGCTTGTCTCTCTGTCGAAGCGGTATCACACGTTCAGATTAATCTTGCTGAGCAGAGTGCATTAGTTTTCTCGGTATCCGAGCAAGAGGTGATTCAAACACCTTTAATTGCTGCGATAGAAGCGGCTGGCTATCACGCTGAATTTGTTCATTCTCCTGAAATCCAGCAGCAAAAACAGCTTGAGCAACAACAAGAAGAACAGAAAATATACCGCAAAAATGCGATCACAGCGCTGCTACTCGGTGCACCTCTGATGCTTTGGGGAGTGCTAGGCGGCAACATGATGATCCGTACGACTCACGATCAACTGATTTGGGGAATGGTTGGGCTACTCTGCTTATGGTTACTCGCCACATCAGGGAAACACTTTTTCATCAATGCTTGGAAGTCGGTCTTACATAAACGGGCGACAATGGACACCTTGGTTGCGCTCGGTACTGGTGCTGCTTGGCTCTACTCCATATTTGTCGTGCTCATTCCAGATTGGTTTCCGATAGCCTCTCGTCATGTCTATTTCGAAGCCAGTGCAATGATCATCGGGTTAATTTCACTTGGTCACTATATTGAAGCAAAAGCAAAAGCTCGCACCACTCAATCTCTACAAGCGCTAATCAACCTTCAACCGCAGCAAGCAACGCTGGTTAACAATGGCTCAGAACAGAGCATTGCAGTGGAAGCGATCCAACTTGGGATGCTGTTAAGAATTAGACCCGGTGAAAAGGTGCCCGTCGATGGAAAAGTGGTCGATGGTGAATCTTATCTTGATGAGTCAATGCTGACAGGTGAACCGGTTCCAGCCGTCAAAGCTCTTGGTGATGCACTCTCTGCGGGTACTATCAATGGTGATGGCAGCCTCGTCATGGAAGCGACAGGCGTTGGCAGCGATACCATGCTCGCCCGTATTATTCAAATGGTACGTCAAGCACAAAGCAGTAAACCAGCCATTGCCAAACTTGCTGACTCTATCTCTGCGGTGTTTGTCCCTGTAGTCGTTACTATTGCGGTGCTCTCTGCGCTTATCTGGTTTTGGGTCGGCCCAGATCCTAAAGCGAGCTACATGTTAGTCGTCGCAACAACCGTTCTAATCATTGCCTGTCCTTGCGCTTTAGGTCTCGCGACACCGCTTTCGGTGACCGTCGGCGTTGGTAAAGCAGCAGAACTAGGAATATTAATTAAAGATGCTAATGTTCTACAATCTGCCAGTAAGATTAATACGGTGGTGTTTGATAAGACAGGAACGTTAACTCAAGGAAAACCTAGCGTCCAACGACTGTTTTCGTTCAACATTGAAGATAATGATTTGCTCACCCTCGCCTACTCTGCCGAGCGTCATTCAGAGCATCCATTAGCGAAAGCGGTATGCCAATATGCTCAAGAGCGGCACTTAGAACCTTTGGTACATAGCCAATTTAGCAACCTGCGTGGGAAAGGGATCCAAGCCACAATCAATAGCAAGGATATTATCATCGCATCACTTCAGCATGCCGAAACGCTCAACGCCGATCTTTCCGAAGCAAAGCATGCTATTTCTCAATGTAAAAAGTCTGCATGGACGCCCGTTGTCGTCATTATCGATAACCAGCTCAGCGGCATTATCGCCATTTCAGATCCAATTAAACCCGATGCGAAACTCGCCATTACTCAATTAAAGCAAGCTGGTATTCGCACCGTAATGCTCACAGGAGACAGCCAACACGTCGCAAAAGCTATTGCTGACGAGCTCGGCCTTGATCATGTTATCGCGCAAGTTTTGCCTGATGAGAAAGCGCAGCATATCGAACAGCTACAACGTAATAACGGAATTGTCGCTATGGTCGGTGATGGTATCAATGATGCACCCGCTTTAGCTCAAGCTGATGTCGGAATTGCCATGGGAAGTGGCAGTGATGTCGCCATAGAGAGTGCACAAATGACGCTACTAAACTCATCCCCAATCGCAGTACTAAATGCCATTGAACTGTCTAAAGCTACCGTTCGAAATATGCAACAGAACTTATTTGGTGCCTTTGTTTATAACTCGCTAGGTATTCCAATCGCCGCTGGTGTTTTATATCCATTTTTTGGCTTCTTACTTAGCCCTGTCGTTGCAGGTGCAGCGATGGCGCTATCTTCAATTACCGTGGTGAGTAACGCAAATCGCTTGCGTCTGTTCAAACCACAAACTCACGACACAAATCGATAAGGTGTTTTTATGAATAGTAAAATTTTAGCATTAACCGCGCTCACTTTTGTCTCTGGCCAAGCTTTAGCAACGGATGTTCTTAACCATAAATCCCCTTACTGTGGTTGTTGTACAGAGTGGACTCAGCACATGAAAGACGCGGGTTTTAACGTCAAAGAGCAACTGCATGAAAACATGAACCCCGTAAAACAGAAGTTAGGGATCACACCAGAAATTGCATCTTGCCACACCGCTGAAATTAACGGCTATGTATTTGAAGGGCATATACCCGCTGAAGATATACAAGCATTTTTAGACAACCCACCAAAGAATGCCAAAGGGCTTGCCGTTCCAGGTATGCCGATGGGCTCTCCGGGTATGGAGTATGGACATAAACGAGATGAATACTCGGTGTATGCCTTCAACGAGAAGGGGCAAGTTTACGAATACCGTCATTATGAAGCAAAGAAGTAATTATTTCGATTAACCAAAAGGAGCCAGCAGATGTGTTGAGCTCCTTTTTTTGATCATAGAAGTGCCCACTTGGAGAGATATAAACAAATAAATGCCAGGTAAGAAGTGGTTATTGGATTCAATCTAGAAGCATTAATCTGATAAGCATTCGCTTTGTAGGAGAATAGAATTGACAACCTGAATGTGGACTAGCGACAATCATGATAATAAATAAGATTTGAATGGATGATAAATCGTGATTAAGACTTCTAGAGTTCGTACGTTTTTACTTGGGATTAGTTTCTTTATTTCAGCTTTGGCTCATGCAGAACCTCTTTACTGGTCTGCAACTAAAGGAGATAAAGAGCTTATCATTCTTGGCTCTGTCCATGTGGGCAACGCATCTCTCTACCCTCTTCCTAGTTTTATCCTCCAATACTTAAAGCAGAGTGATGGACTTATCGTAGAAACGGATACGAGAAAGGATCATGGCATTCGCTACCCATCAACCACTATTACTAGTGAAGAGTTACTATCTAAAAAGCAGCAACAGAAACTAAAAACAATTGCACGCCAACTTGAAATTGCACCCGACCATCTACTTCAATCCCCACCGTGGGCAACGGCGCTGACTATCCAGGCGAAACAGTTTAAGCAACTTGGTTACTCTTCAGAATATGGCATCGATAACAACCTGATGATACAAGCCACACTGTCAGATAAGCCTGTTATCGGTTTAGAGTCGCTTCAATTTCAAATCGATCTCATCACTCAGTTACCAAATGGTGGAATTGAATTATTAGCCAGCGGGCTCGAAGAGTGGGATGACGGTGAGGATATTACACACTGCTTAATCAAGAGTTGGAAGGCTGGTGATATTGAAAACCTACAACAGCTGTCTGAAGAATCTGAAATAAACCACGTAATAAGTGAGCGATTCGTTTCTCAGCGCAACCATGACTGGGCAGATAAGCTCGATGGCGATCAACTCATTCAAGGAAAAGGGCGATATTTGGTTGTTGTCGGTACTTTGCACTTAGCGGGAGAGCGCAACTTGCTTTCGTTATTAGAACGGAAAGGATTCGCCATTCATCAACGATCAAAAAGTACGCCCGCAGGCTGCGAGTTTTAGCCCTACGAGCCTTTTAATCATCTCAAGCTATACACCTGAAGCGATACTGCAAAATTATACAACAGAAACGAAAAAGGCCTTATCTTTCGATAAGGCCTTTTTCTTAATGTGGTCGGTGAAGAGGGATTCGAACCCCCGACCCTCTGGTCCCAAACCAGATGCGCTACCAAGCTGCGCTATTCACCGAGATGTTTATCTTTCATAAACTCGTTTGAACTAGGCGTTTTGCCTGTCAACGGATGCGTATATTACGGATTCTTAAGAGTTACGCAAGTGCTTTTCTTTGTTTTTTTAATTTTTTATTTCGTTCGCTCAGATAAGCACCAAAAAACGCTAGAGTGTGATTAAAAACACACCACAAGAAACATTCCCTTAACCTTAGCAACATTATTGATCCAGATCAGAGTGAACAACTTCTGAACACATTACTTTAAAGTCTGTCTACGAACTTTGGAGGAAACATGGACTTTTGGCTTGATCTCCTATTTGGTAATGCTGTGGGACTATCTTCAATGATAGTAATTCTTAGTGCTCTAGGTCTGATGCTGTTTTACGGCGGTTTCATCATCTACAAAGTTACGCATGACAAATCTCCTCACTAGCTCGCTTAGCCCTATTTAATCGCCACATTTATTTTTCTAAAAATGGCACCAATAAATAGATAATCGCTTTGCTCCGGAGTCGGTATGATACCCACTCCGGTTTTTTATTTCCGCCTTCGAAAACTTCTCTATCCGTCTGGTCCTTTTTCAATTTCAATTGATATAATTTCACTATGACTGACTAACTGAGATGCACTTATGTCTCAAGACCAAGATTTAGATCTGTTTCAACAGATGATGAGTGACGTAACCCCAATGGCTCACGATACTGCAGAGCACACCAAGGTTCATCAAGTCACCGAAGCCCAACTCGCTAAACGTGAAGCGGCGATATGGCTGACTGAAAGTGATCCTGAGTACCTCTCTCTTGATAATGCCACCATGCTTAAACCGGACGACATGATTGAATTTAAAAGAGATGGCGTCCAAGAAGGGGTATACCGAAAATTAAGACTCGGAAAATACCCTATTCAAGCTCGTCTTGATTTACACCGTTACACGTTGAAAGATGCGCGTGATGAGGTTGTTCGTTTTTTACGTCAATGCTTAAAGATGGACATTAGAACGGTTGTCATTGTGCACGGCAAAGGCGAACGCTCTAATCCACCAGCATTAATGAAAAGCTACGTTTCAACCTGGTTACAACAAATTAAAGACGTTCAATGCATTCATAGCGCACAACATTTTCATGGTGGGTTTGGCGCTGTTTATGTTTTATTGAGAAAAAGCGCAGAACAAAAACTCGAAAATAGAGAGCGCCATCAAAAACGAATGAGCTGATCCCAGCAATAAAACATCACGACTTTAAAGTTCGTGCTGATTTTTAAAGTTAGTGCTAAAATTGAACGAATCATCAAAGCAACTATCTCGGTAGTTGCTTTTTTAATCGTCCTAATTTCTTACCCAAACAATCGTTGTGAAACGCTAAGAGAATCTCATGTCACAAGAATCCCAAGCTAAACGTCTCAATAAATACATCAGTGAAACAGGTTTCTGCTCTCGTCGAGAAGCAGATAAACTGATTGATGCTGGTCGAGTTACTATCAATGGCACTATCCCTGAAATGGGCACGAAAGTGCTTCCTAGCGATGAAGTATGCATTGATGGTAAACCAGTAAAATCAAAAGAAGCCCCTGTTTATATTGCTCTCAACAAGCCGACAGGTATTACTTGTACCACTGAACGTGATGTTCCTGGCAACATTGTTGATTTTATTGGTCACAGAAAACGTATATTCCCTATTGGTCGCTTAGATAAACCATCTGACGGTTTGATCTTCCTAACCAATGATGGCGATATTGTGAACAAGATTTTACGCGCAGGGAACAATCACGAAAAAGAGTATGTGGTTCGTGTCGATAAACCGATCACTCAGCACTTTTTAGATAAAATGAGCTCTGGCGTTGAAATTTTAGATACTGTCACTCTGCCATGTAAAGTCACCAAAGAGACTCAATACTCTTTTCGCATTACTTTAACGCAAGGGCTTAACCGCCAAATTCGCCGTATGTGTGAAGCGCTAGGTTTTGAAGTATTTAAGCTTCGTCGTGTACGCATCATGAATATCTCTTTAGATGGCATCCCTAATGGAAAATGGCGCTATTTAACGGATGATGAAGTGTCTGAGATACTGCGTATGAGTGAGGGTTCTAGCGGCACTGAAGAGGCTTCAAAAGTCGACGGCAAAGGACATCGCATCAAAAAAGCGACCGATGCAAAACTTTACGATGCGCGTCAACAGGCTGAGAACGCACCTAAGCATAAAATCTATAGTGGTCATGGTAGTGATGAATTCAGACACGCACCAAACAGCAAGCGCGGTTCTGGTCGTTCAAGTGAGGGCCGCTCAAGTGATGGGCGTTCAACTGGCGGACGTTCAGAGAACCGTCGATACTCAAATGATGATCGTAATGACAACCGACGTTCAAGCCGAGATGCAAATGGGAAGCGCGACTCACGTCCGAGCCATTCAGGGCAGCGCCCAAATAAACCCGCATCTAAAAGAGTCAGCGGTACGTTGAGCTTGAAAAAGTAATCTCATAAACGAATCTCATAGACATTGATAAAATCGCGGCTTATACGTCGCGATTTTTTATTGCCTGTGGCTCAAATTGCTTTGACTCAAGTAGCTTTGACTCAAGTAGCTTTGACACCAATCGAATATCACTTACAAGCCCGTTTATAAGCATAACTCAGCAAATTGACCACGAGTTAGTGCTGCCAAATCTTGTGGTGCTAATTCAATTTCTAGCCCACGCTTACCCGCACTGACACATATCGCAACCAAAGTTTCTGCGCTGCAATGAATAAACGTTGGCAGTGCTTTTTTTTGACCTAGTGGGCTGATCCCCCCCACAACATACCCTGTTGTTTTCTGTGCAATGCCCGGATCGGCCATCTCTGCCTTTTTGGCTTTAGCCGCCTTTGCCGCTAATTTTAGATTGAGTTTTTGTGCTACAGGAATAATCGCAACCGCCAGGTTTTTTGGCTCTCCATTGATACAAAATAGCAATGTCTTGAATACCGTGTCTGGGTCTTGACCTAATACTTCCGCCGCTTCTAACCCATAACTATTATGGTTTGGATCATGTTGATACTGATGGATTATATGAGGAACCTTTCGCTTTTTCGCGAGGTTAATTGCAGGAGTCATTCGTCTGTCCACAGGGTAAGAGCAAGAAATCATTGCTTGAATTTTAAATACAAAAAAGCGATGCCGAAGCACCGCTTTTAGTAAAAAATATCAGAGACTAAGAGTCAAACTCTTTCTCCTACTATTCCTTAATTACTTGTATACAATCTCGCCAGATGGTGCATATGCATTAACATCAACAGGGCTGTTCGCTTCTAAGTAATCTTTTAATACTTCAGCGTCAACAAAACCAGTATTTACGTAGCCTGGGTGACCTGAAATTTTAGGGTAACCATCACCACCAGCAGCGTTGTAACTTGGGATAGTGAAACGGTAAGTCTCATCTAAGCGCAATTGCTTGCCACCGATAAATACGTTAGATACTTTACCGTCAGCAACCGTCATTGAGATACCCGCGAACTGAGCGTAAGCACCAGAGTCGATAGGCTTAGTACCTACAACATTTAGGTAATCCATTACTTCCGCACCGTTCATGTCTACGTAAGTTAGGATATTCGCAAATGGTTGAACCGTTAGAACGTCTTTGTATGTTACGTCACCCGCTTCAATTGAGTCACGCACGCCACCAGAGTTCATTACAGCAAAATCTGCTTTTGCACGTTCCATGTGAGCCGTTGCAATCAGACGACCTAGGTTAGTTTGTTGGAAACGAACGACGTTACGGTCACCTTCAAGCTTGCCATTTGTTTCAGCGATCTTAATTCCTAGCTGTGCTTGACCTTGCTCTTGGTACGGACGTAAGAACTCAAGAAGCTCTTTGTCTTGTGCAATCTCTTCTTGGATAAGAACACGTTTCTTCTTGCCATCAACCTTGATTTTTTTCTTAAGGTTAACTGGAATAAGATCGTAGCTTACCATCTCTAGCTCGCCGTTACGGAATTCGTAATCAGCACGGCCTACGTACTTGCCCCACTCGTGAGCTTGAACAATGTAAGTACCGTTTTGTTCGTCTGGCTTACACTCGTCACCTGGCTTGAAGTTTTTCTTAGCGACGTTTGGACCTTCCATACATACAGGCTCTTGAGAGTGACCACCAACGATCATATCCAGAGAACCTTCATCTAAGTAACGCGCTAGAGCGACATCACCAGGAGCGTTAACACCACGTTGACCATCTTCGTAGTGGCCCATGTGTGTTACAGCAAAAATCAGGTCTGGTTTTTCAGTCTCTTCAAGTTCAGCGATCAGTTTTTTCGCTTCTTCTTTAGGGTCACGGAAGTCAACACCGCCAATGTATTCTGGGTTACCAATTTTCGCTGTATCTTCAGTCGTTAAACCGATAACGGCAATCTTGATACCTTGCTTGTCGAACATTTGGTAAGCTTGGAAAAGACGCTCGCCAGTTTCTTTATCGTAAATGTTCGCAGAAAGCATTGGGAAATCAGCCCACTCTTTCTGTTTGAATAGAACTTCTAATGGATTATCAAATTCGTGGTTACCCAGAGCCATCGCATCGTAACCAATTTTAGTCATACCTTTGAAATCAGGTTCTGCATCTTGAAGATCTGACTCAGGTACACCAGTGTTGATATCACCACCAGAAAGAAGTAACACGCTACCACCTTCTGCACGTACATCGGCACGCAATTCATCGATAAGCGTCTTACGAGCAGCCATGCCGTACTCGCCATATTTATTCTGCCAAAAACGACCGTGGTTATCATTAGTATGAAGAACCGTTAGTTTGTACGTTGTATCTGCATTCCAGTCGTGTGTTGGTTCAGATGCACAACCACCAAGAGTTGCAAGAATAGCTGCGCTTAACGCAGTCTTTAGAATAAGGCTTTGCTTCATTGTCATACCTTTTGAACGGTTAGGGGTCCACTACTTTATAAATAGGCTTACAGACAAAATATTACAAATAGACTGTATCTGCTTGAAAGACCTATAAAACATGAACTAGTTTAAATTAACAGAGTCCAAGTAACATTTTGTTTTCATATTAATGTCGAATCAATCACACTAAAAAGATAATATCGGTGTAATAGCTGTGGTTACTTGCACTTAAGGTTAAATAAGATCACAGGCAAACGTTTTACTGTGAGATCGACGATTACGTTGAAAAATGAGAGGAGAAACGCTTACTAAACACAAATGAGTAGCATGGCGGTCAGTTGCGACCATATCATATCGGCCCAGGCACACACGTCTAGCTAAGCAGATAGCAGATAGCAGATAGCAAAAAGGCCAACTCTCGTCAGCCTTTTAAACACACAATATCAGATTAAATTACTTAATATCGATATCCGCAAAACTCTTGATCAGGTCATCTAGCGATTTCATTTGAGCCAAGAATGGTTCTAACTTATCGAGAGGCAGCGCTGAAGGGCCATCACACATTGCTTTATCTGGGTTAGGGTGAGCTTCAATGAAGAGGCCAGCAATACCTGTCGCCAAACCGGCTTTCGCAAGCTCAACAGTTTGCTCACGACGACCGCCAGATGCAGCACCTGATGGGTCACGCATTTGCAATGAGTGAGTTACATCAAAGATGATAGGGCTACCATTTGATGATTTTTTCATCACGCCGAAACCAAGCATATCAACGACTAAGTTGTCATATCCCATGCATGAACCACGCTCACATAGAATAATGTTTTCGTTGCCACACTCAGCAAACTTATCAACAATATTACCTACTTGATTTGGGCTCATGAATTGCGGTTTCTTCACATTAATAACAGCGCCTGTTTTTGCCATCGCTTCAACAAGATCGGTTTGTCGTGCTAAAAATGCAGGTAATTGGATCACATCAACCACATCGGCAACCACTTGTGCTTGCGCTTCAGTGTGAATATCCGTGATAATTTTAACGCCAAAAGTATCTTTCAACTCTTGGAAGATTTTCATACCTTCATCAAGACCCGGACCGCGGTATGAGTGTACTGAACTGCGGTTCGCTTTATCAAAAGAGGCTTTAAATACGTATGGGATGCCAAGCTTTTCCGTCACTTTTACGTAGTGCTCACAGATTTGCATCGCTAGATCGCGAGATTCTAAAACGTTCATGCCCGCAAATAGGGTGAATGGTTTGTCGTTGGCTACTGGAATATCACCAATATGAACTGTTTTCTGTTCCATTATCTTCTCTCAAAATTATTAGGTAGTTAGCATTCATGTCTAATGAATGGTAATTGAACTTTCACTTAATGCATTAACTTGAGTCTTTAGTAACTCAGACGCAGGATCATCAGGGCACTGATCAATAAAGTATTGGTAATCGGATACCGCTATCTGATGGCAATCTAACTGCTGATAAATAAATCCACGATCGCGAATCTCATATGGGTCATCTGGGACAAAGCTTAGCGCAAGATCCGTGCACCTTAATGCTAATGTATAGCGCTCTTCACGCAACAAAGCACTCTTTAACAATGCAAGCCAACGTCCAATGACGGTTGGGTTGTCTGCGGTGTGGAAATGTTCTGGCTCTAAGTTAGCTAAAGGGCCATCATGCCCAATCAGCCACGCTTTAAGTGTATGCTGTGCAACGAATTCACCATTATACGGATTAAGATAAACGGGGGTCTCTTCAGGCCATGTGACTTTAATTAAAAACTGAGTTGGAAAAGTGACGCCTTCGATAGGGAAACCCAACTTTCGCCCAAAAAAGAGTAGCAAAGAACCTAGACTAACAGGTACACCCTTGCGACGCTCAAGCACTTTATCGATAAACGCATTTTCGGAAGAGAAATACGCCTCTCTATCACCGCTAAAGCCCCAATCAGAGTAGAAAACATTCAGAAAGGATTCAAAGTTCTGCTTATCACTGACTTCATGATTTAGACAGTTTTTGGCCTCTTTAACCAAGCGCTCTAGTTCTTCTTCAGCCCAATTAACCTGAGTTTCAGGATTTACCGCTTTATTTAAAACTAAAGCACCTTCAACCAATTCCATATTATCGAAATCTTCATCAAATAAATTAAGCATACTTTATTACCCAAAGATAGTTGGCGTTTTCGTCATCGCAATCTTTCCTGCCATTGCTAGCCAGCCTAGAGCACCAAAAAATGAGAATGAACGCAGCAATTTATTACGGCCTAATCGTAGTGCAAAAAATCCCAACGCGATATAGATCATAACGCAGGTTAATTTTTCAGTTAACCAAGGCGCTTCAGGTGTGAAAGGGATAAAGCCTGTAATTGCAATCAATGCAAAGCCAGAGAGTAGGAGCAGAGAGTCATTGATATGAGGAAAACGTTTTAGAAAACCATGCTCAAGTATTGGAGAGTTCGCCATCATCAAAAAGTAGCGAACGGAAAGTAAAACGGCACTAATACCAATCGTCAGAAGGTGAAAGTGTTTTAGAGCTTCGTACATATTATCTCTCTTATTGTTGGCTCTTATGACAACATCTGCTCAGCGGCAAAAATTGTCGTTCTTGGGGCTATTTAATATTACGACCTAAAGTCACTCTATCATTGCCACCGTAATCTTGTTCTGTTGTGACATCACAATAGCCAAGATCGATCATTATTTGTCGAACCGCTTGCCCTTGATCGTAACCATGCTCAAAAACCAACCATGCATTTTTTTCCATATAATCAATAGCATGAGTTGATATAAACCGAATATCAGCCAAACCTTCATCTTCAGCAACAAGTGCTGTTATGGGTTCAAAGCGAACATCACCTTGAGTTAAGTGCGGATCATTTTCTTCAATGTAGGGCGGGTTCGAAACAATTAAAGCAAACTTCATGCCGTTATCAATCGGTTCAAACCAACTGCCATGGCGAAAAGTCGCATTTAAAAGATTAAGTTGTTGCGCATTATGAGTCGCAAGCTGTTGCGCTTCAGGACGGAGATCGACCCCGATGACTTGTCGATTAGGTAGCTCTGACGCTAAAGCTAATGCTATCGCCCCTGTACCGGTTCCTAAATCGAGAATGGCACCTTGCTGTTTGAAGGTTTTATCGAGCGCGACTTCAACTAATCTTTCGGTATCAGGTCTTGGGATTAAAGTGGAAGGTGATACCTTTAATGGCAGAGACCAGAACTCCCTCTCCCCGACAATATAGGCAACAGGCTCGCCTTTTAGTCGCCTTTCAACAATACGATTGAAATCAATCCACTGTTCATTGGTTAGCGTTTTTTCAGGCCAGGTCAGTAAATATGAGCGAGGTTTATCGAGTGCATGGCAAAGTAACACTGCCGCATCAAGAGAGGGCGATTCACTGCCGCTCTCTTGAAACTGGCTAATGGTAGCTTTAAGCACATGTTCGATTGTGCGGTTAGCGTTCATTAATTCTGCGTCACCAACAATTAATTGTTATCAGCTAATGCTGCAAGTTGGTCAGCTTGGTGCTCAGCCATTACAGGATCAACCAAGCTTTGTAGATCGCCTTCCATCGTTTCTGATAGACGGTAAAGCGTCAAGTTGATACGGTGATCAGAGACACGACCTTGTGGGTAGTTATAAGTACGAATACGGTCACTACGATCGCCAGAGCCAAGTAAGTTACGACGAGTATCAGAGACTACCGCGGCACGGCGAGCTTCTTCAGCTTGAATAATTCGAGCCGCAAGAACAGCCATCGCTTTGGCTTTGTTTTTATGTTGTGAACGCTCATCTTGACACTCAACAACCGTACCCGTTGGAAGGTGAGTAATACGAATAGCAGAATCTGTCGTGTTAACGTGCTGACCACCCGCACCCGAAGAGCGGAAAGTATCAATTTTCAGATCGCTTGATTTAATTTCTGGTAAATCCGCTTCTGGTACTTCAGCCATTACAGCAACGGTACATGCAGAAGTGTGTACACGACCTTGAGATTCAGTCTCTGGGACACGTTGAACACGGTGACCACCAGATTCAAACTTCATAGTTCCGAACACGCCGTCACCGCTTACTTTAGCGATCATCTCTTTGTAACCGCCCTGCTCAGACACATTGCAGCTCATCACTTCTACGCGCCAGCC
Source organism: Vibrio genomosp. F6 (assembly GCF_005146325.1). Classification (NCBI taxonomy): domain Bacteria; kingdom Pseudomonadati; phylum Pseudomonadota; class Gammaproteobacteria; order Vibrionales; family Vibrionaceae; genus Vibrio; species Vibrio genomosp. F6. The sequence goes on from NZ_SYUT01000019.1 coordinate 244,496, forward strand.
CTTCTTCTCAGCAAACTTTGAGTACATACGGAATAAGTTACCCGCAAAGATACCCGCCTCATCGCCACCCGCACCGGCGCGGATTTCTAAGAAACAGTTGCGCTCATCGTTTGGATCTTTCGGTAGCAACAAAATTTGCAGTTCATCGGTCAATTTTTCAATAGCCGCTTTTGCTTCTTTGATCTCTTCCTGAGCCATTTCACGCATTTCTGCATCATCTTCATTGGCCATCTCTTCAGCTGCCACAAGATCTTCTTGTGCTTGCTGGTAAGCTTGGAAGCACTGAGTCACTTCTTCTAGCTGGGAGTACTCTTTCGACAAAGCACGGAATTTGTTTTGGTCACCGAGAACATCAGGGTCACCAAGTAGATGCTGAACTTCTTCATAGCGTTCAACTAGGCTTTCAAGCTTTACTAGAATCGAGGATTTCATACTTCTCTTACTTCTTATGAGTCTTAGCTAGGGTCATCAAGACCCAGACTTTGTCTAATGACTGTTAATTTTGCTGGTTCACCTTGCTCGGCTGCACTTTGTAACGCACGAGTGGGAGCATGGATCAATTTGTTCGTTAACTTATTACTAAGTTCTAGTAATACTTTCTGTGGATCATTTCCAGCCTCAAGAGACTGCAAACTTTTATTTAAAAGCTCTTCTCGAATCTCATTCGCCGACTTCCGAAAATCTCGAATACTATCGACAGCTTGCAACGAGCGCATCCACGTCATGAATATCGCGCTTTCTTCACTAACAATAGCTTCTGCTTGGATAGCTTCCACTTTTCGCTGTTCAAGATTACTTTCAACAATGGATTGTAAATCATCAACCGTATAAAGATAGGCATCATTCAAATCCCCGACCTGCGCTTCTACATCACGAGGAACGGCAATATCTACTAATAATATTGGTTGATGCTTACGAGCTTTGAGTGCTGTTTCTACCATCCCTTTTCCTATGATAGGTAAAGGACTCGCGGTAGAACTAATCACAATATCGGCTCGTGGCAAATAATCAGGAATATCCGGCAGTCCAATAATTTCCGCACCGAACTCTTCCGCTAAACTTAACGCTCGTTCACGAGTACGGTTAGCAACAATCATATTGGTACAGCCATTACTCGCTAAATGTTTCGCGACAAGTTCTATAGTTTCACCGGCACCAACCAGTAATACTGTAGAGTCAGCCAATGATTCGAAAATTTGTTTCGCTAAAGTACAAGCAGCATAAGCCACGGAAACAGCACTTCCGCCAATTTCAGTTTCTGTCCGAACTCGTTTCGCAACAGAGAAAGATTTTTGGAACAATTTTTCCATTGAAGCGTCAACGGCTTTTAATTCTCTCGAATCAGAAAATGCCTGCTTAACCTGACCGAGGATCTGCGGTTCACCAAGTACTAAAGAGTCTAATCCACACGATACTCGCATCAAGTGCTTAATCGCCGCTTGCTCTTCGTAAATGTATAAACTTGGTTTTAGTTCTTCAGGGCTAATATCATGAAAGTTAGAAAGCCAATCAATAAGCTTATTCTTTGTTGCGGCTTTTATATCGCAATAAATTTCAGTTCGATTACAAGTAGAAATGATAACACTTCCGTTTACATTCGCATTTGCACCTAGCTGCTTTAACGCTTCCGTCAGTTTATCGGGGCCAAATGCGACTTTTTCTCGCAAATCTACCGAGGCTGTATTGTGATTAATACCAATAGCAAGCAAGGACATGAATTGAAGGTTCTCTGATCAAGATACATAAATAAGTGGCGAATTTTACTTGATGGAGGGATCTATTTAAAGGGCAAGGAGGATTTGTTTTACTGAGTTCGTGAGTTCAATGCTATAGTTGCCCTGCTTTCTTCCCATTTTTGAGCAAGTTGTGAGCAAACATGATCAAATTTCGCCAAGTCCTTAGCCTATTTTTTGCAAGTCTTCTTCTTTTTGGGTGTTCCGGCATTCCAGAAACAGTCACCAGCGTTGAGTGGCAATCTCATCAATCGAAGCTAAAACAGATAACCAGTTACAACATTACGGGTAAACTCGCCTACATATCTCCACAGCAGAGACAAAGTCTGAATTTTCAGTGGAAACACTCAGAGAAGCTTAGCCATCTACGATTAACCACATTTCTGGGGCAAACAGCACTCAATTTGACGATCACCCCTCAAGGGGCAAAAGTAGTCACTTACGACGAAACCTTTACTGGAGAGAGTGCCACACAATTGGTTTATAACCTTACAGGGTTGATGATCCCAATCGATCATATGCCACAATGGTTACTTGGCTTACCTACGGGAGCTGACCAGTTTCAGTTAAATGAAACCAACACTCTAGCCTCTTTAAATAAAAAAGTGGGCCTTCGTCAATGGCAACTCGAATATCAAGCTTACAAAGAGACTACCAACTTAGCGGAAAATTCCGATGTAAATCCGCTTCCTTTACCGTCAAAATTAAAATTTACGCAAGCCGATACCACCATCAATATTGTTGTGTCTAAATGGAAAATTACGGAATGATAACCGAACAAACCTCTTGGCCATCCCCTGCCAAATTAAACCTCTTTCTCTATATAACAGGTCGTAGAGACAATGGTTACCATGAATTGCAAACCCTATTTCAATTTGTCGATTTTGGTGATGACCTATTAATTACTGCAAATAACTCAGCTCAAATTACCATTACCCCAGAAATAAAAGGGGTGGCGACACAAGATAATCTAATTTGGAAAGCCGCTACAGCACTACAAGAGTATGCTTCGTGCTCGCTTGGGGCTGACATTATTTTAAATAAAATCCTTCCTATGGGAGGCGGAATCGGTGGTGGTTCTTCAAATGCTGCAACCGTCTTAGTTGCCCTCAATTATCTTTGGGATTTAGACCTATCTGATGAACAACTTGCAGAGATAGGTTTGAAATTGGGCGCAGATGTACCTGTATTTGTTCATGGCTATGCTGCTTTTGCAGAAGGTGTAGGCGAAAAACTGGTAAAAGCGGAACCAGAAGAAAAATGGTATTTAGTGATCAAGCCCCAAGTTAGCATTGCAACGGTAGACATATTCACGCACGAAAAATTAATTAGAAATACGCCAAAGCGAGCCTTGACAACGCTTCTAAGCGAAAAATACGAAAACGATTGCGAAAAAATTGTTCGAATGCTGTACCCAGAGGTTGATAAGCAACTTTCTTGGCTGTTACAATACGCGCCGTCGAGATTGACAGGAACAGGGTCCTGCGTATTTGCTGAGTTTGATAGCAAACAAAACGCTGAAACTGTTCTAGAAAAACTTCCTGACACTGTCTCTGCATTCATTGCAAAAGGTCGAAACACTTCACCTTTAAAAGAGACACTGGCTGAATATGAATCAGCCCAAACCCAATCTATTTAAAACTGGACGCAACCGAGGTTTCCACCGTGCCTGATATGAAGCTATTTGCTGGTAACGCAACACCTGAACTAGCCCAACGTATTGCTGATCGTCTATACATCTCTCTAGGAGATGCTACTGTTGAACGTTTTTCTGATGGCGAAGTCGCTGTTCAAATTAATGAAAATGTTCGTGGTAGCGATGTATTCATCATTCAATCAACTTGTGCACCAACCAACGACAACTTAATGGAGTTGGTGGTAATGATTGATGCAATGCGCCGCGCTTCAGCTGGCCGTATTACTGCTGTAATCCCATACTTTGGTTATGCTCGTCAAGATCGTCGCGTACGTTCTGCTCGTGTACCAATTACTGCAAAAGTTGTTGCAGACTTCCTTTCTAACGTTGGTGTTGACCGCGTTTTAACTATCGACCTACACGCAGAGCAAATTCAAGGCTTCTTCGATGTACCTGTTGATAACATTTTCGGTACTCCAGTTTTACTTGAAGACATGGCAAACCGTGGTCTAGAAAACCCAGTAGTGGTTTCTCCTGACCTTGGTGGCGTTGTTCGTGCTCGTGCAACTGCGAAAGCCCTAGGTGATATCGATATTGCGATTGTTGACAAACGTCGTCCACGCGCAAATGTTTCAGAAGTAATGAACCTTATCGGTGATGTTGAAGGTCGCGATTGTGTCATCGTTGACGATATGATTGATACTGGCGGTACATTATGTAAAGCAGCAGAAGCACTGAAAGCACGTGGAGCGAAGCGCGTATTTGCTTATGCGACTCACGCTGTATTCTCAGGCAGTGCCGCAGACAACATCGGCAACTCTGTGCTTGATCAAGTTATCGTAACTGACTCAATCACAATGACTAAAGAGATGGAAGCTACAGGCAAAGTAACCACACTTAGCCTTTCTCGCATGCTAGCTGAAGCTATTCGTCGTATCAGCAACGAAGAGTCAATCTCTGCGATGTTTAGCAATTAATCCTTCTTTGGTTTAATGAATATAAAAACCACCTCAAACATGAGGTGGTTTTTTTATATATGCGAGGGTTTTGTGACTCTCGCCCCTTAAGCATTTTCTATGCTACTATACGGCGCTTTTTGAAATTCCTGAGAGATCCTAACCTTGAGCCAACAAATAAAACTTCTCGTCGGACTAGCGAATCCTGGTCCTGAGTATGCCAAAACTCGCCATAATGCGGGTGCTTGGGTAGTAGAAGAGTTAGCACGTGTACATAACGTCACTCTGAAGAATGAAGCTAAATTCTTTGGGTTAACGGGTCGCATCATGGTGCATGGCGAAGATCTTCGCTTACTGATCCCAACCACTTTTATGAATTTATCTGGTAAATCTGTTGCCGCACTGGCGAAGTTCTACCAAATTAAGCCGGAAGAAATAATGGTCGCTCATGATGAGCTAGACTTACCTCCTGGCGTAGGAAAATTTAAAAAAGGTGGTGGTCATGGCGGTCATAATGGCCTGAAAGACATCATCAGTAAGCAAGGGAATAATAAAGAATTCTATCGTCTCAGGCTCGGCATTGGCCATCCTGGGCATAAAGATAAAGTTGCAGGTTATGTGTTAGGCAAAGCTCCCGCTAAAGAGCAGGAGTGTATAGAGGCCGTAGTGGATGAATCAGTACGCAGCCTCGACATCTTATTAAAAGATGGCCTGACCAAAGCACAAAATCGCTTACATACGTTCAAAGCTGAATAAGGTTATTATCATGGGTTTTAAATGTGGCATCGTTGGTCTACCAAATGTAGGTAAATCAACTCTGTTCAACGCGCTTACTAAAGCTGGTATTGAAGCGGCAAACTTTCCGTTCTGTACTATTGAACCAAACACTGGTGTTGTTCCAGTTCCAGATCTTCGTTTAGACGCTCTGGCGAAAATTGTAAACCCAGAACGCATCTTACCAACAACAATGGAATTTGTTGATATTGCAGGTTTGGTTGCTGGTGCTTCAAAAGGTGAAGGTTTAGGTAACAAATTCCTAGCTAACATCCGTGAAACAGACGCAATTGGCCACGTGGTACGTTGTTTTGAAAATGAAAACATCATTCACGTTGCAGGTAAAATCTCACCTCTTGAAGATATCGAAATCATCAACCTAGAGCTTGCTCTTGCCGATTTGGATAGCTGTGAACGTGCTTTACAGCGTAATGCTAAAAAAGCAAAAGGTGGTGATAAAGATGCGAAATTCGAAATCACGGTTCTTGAGAAGCTACTTCCAGTACTAACGGAAGGCGGCATGGCTCGTACCATCGAGCTAACAAAAGAAGAACTTATCGCCATTGATTACCTAAACTTCCTAACACTTAAGCCTACGATGTACATCGCAAACGTAAGTGAAGACGGTTTTGAGAATAATCCATACCTGGATCTTGTGCGTGAATTCGCAGCAAAAGAAAACAACGTAGTAGTTCCAGTGTGCGCTGCTATTGAATCTGAGCTTTCTGAATTAGATGACGAAGATCGTGAAGAGTTTCTAGCGGATATGGGAATCGAAGAACCGGGTCTTAACCGCGTAATTCGTTCTGGCTACGAACTTCTAACACTGCAAACCTATTTCACTGCTGGTGTTAAAGAAGTTCGCGCATGGACTATCCCTGTTGGCGCAACAGCACCACAAGCTGCAGGTAAGATCCACACTGACTTTGAGAAAGGTTTCATTCGAGCTGAAGTTGTCGGTTATGACAACTTTATCGAATTTAACGGTGAGAGCGGAGCTAAAGAAGCGGGTAAATGGCGCTTAGAAGGCAAAGATTACATCGTTAAAGATGGCGATGTGGTTCATTTCCGTTTCAACGTATAAATTGTAATGTACGAATTATCGTCAAATTGATTAATGATAAGAAGCCAACGTTCGCGTTGGCTTTTTTTTATCTCTTTTTCTATTGAAAAGAAAACCGTTAATTTAGAGTTTAGATCCGTTTTTGTTGGTGGTTTTTGATCACAAATACGTCTCTTTGTTTAAAAAAAGGGCGAACAGTCCTTTAAAACGTATTTATTCAAAAAAACTATTGACGGGTTTAGCTCAACTACGCATAATGCGCCCCGTTCTCAGCGATAAGGCAACGATTCAACGAGAGCAGAAAAATTGGAAATGGCTACTTAGCTCAGTTGGTTAGAGCACATCACTCATAATGATGGGGTCGCAGGTTCGAATCCCGCAGTAGCCACCATTTTTCATTTAAAGAATTACAACGTTATATTGAATAACCAATGTCGATATAACTATAAAGATTTGCTGCGGTCGTGGCGGAATTGGTAGACGCACCAGATTTAGGTTCTGGCGCCGAGAGGTGTGAGAGTTCAAGTCTCTCCGACCGCACCATTATTTAGATATCTTAAATGATATCATTGTTGGGCTATCGCCAAGCGGTAAGGCACTGGCTTTTGATGCCAGCATTCCCTGGTTCGAATCCAGGTAGCCCAGCCATCATTTGTTTTATTGAGTTTTAGATTTTTTCTTAAACTGGGTAGAACTAGAGATAAGATTGTATTATATTGTCTCGCTTAGAAAATATGGCTACTTAGCTCAGTT